>NZ_JBEOXE010000053.1:0-52143 GCF_040296485.1 Streptomyces sp. NPDC002138
GAGTACGTCCAGTACACGGGCCTCCGGTCGGCGCACCGAGAGCACGCACCGGACACCCCTCCTTCCCCACGCACATCCGTCAGACACCCCCTAGGCGACGGTCACCAGGCGCCCTCTTCCAGGGGCAGGAGCAGGGGCCGGTCGTGGGCGCGGACGGGGGCGGGCAGGGCCGTCCCGCCCGTCAGGTAGCGGTCCACGGCGGCCGCCGCCGAGCGGCCTTCCGCGATCGCCCACACCACGAGGGACTGGCCGCGCCCGGCGTCGCCCGCCACGAACACCCCGGCGGGGGTCCGGCCCCGGGCGCCGAGGGCCGCGAAGTCGGCGTCCCGTGCGAAACGGCCGCCCGCGTCACGGGTGAGTCCGAGCTGCCCGCCCAGCGGGCAGGCCCGCTCGGGGCCCGTGAACCCCAGCGCCAGCAGGACCAGCCCGGCTTCGATCACCCGCTCGGTGCCCGGCAGGGAGCGGCGCCCGAGGGGCTCCACGGCGGTCAGGTGCAGGGCCCGCACCCGGCCCGCCGGGTCGCCCTCGAAGTGCACGGTCGCGCTGGAGAACGCCCGCGGGTCGGCGCCGTGGCGGCTGCGGGCCTCCTCGTGGGCGTGGGAGATCCGGTAGACCTTCGGGTAGAGCGGCCAGGGCTGGCCGTCGGGCCGGGTGGGGCCCGGTTCCGGGTTGATGTCGAGCTGGACCACCGAGCGCGCCCCCTGGCGCAGGGCGGTGCCCAGGCAGTCGGATCCGGTGTCCCCGCCCCCGACGATGACCACGTGGCACCCCTCGGCGCTCACCTCGGGTGCGGCGAGGTCGCCCTCCGCGACGCGGTTGGCGCCGGTGAGGTAGTCCATGGCCTGGTGGATGCCCCGGAGGCCGCGCCCCGGCACCGGCAGTTCCCGGCGCTCCGTCGCGCCGACGGCGACCACGACCGCGTCGTGCGCGCCGCGGAGCCCCGCGGCGTCGATCCGGCCGCCGATGTCCGCGTCCGTACGGAAGACGGTTCCCTCGTCCCGCATCTGCTGGACGCGCCGCTCCAGGTGGGACTTCTCCATCTTGAAGGCCGGTATGCCGTAGCGGAGCAGCCCGCCGATCCGGTCGGCCCGCTCGAAGACGACGACGGTGTGCCCGGCCCGGGTCAGCTGCTGGGCGGCGGCGAGCCCGGCGGGGCCCGAGCCGATGACGGCGACGGTCTTGCCGCTGAGCCGCCCCGGCGGCGCGGGCGCGGTGTATCCGTGCTGCCAGGCCTGGTCGGCGATGGTCTCCTCGACGTTCTTGATCGTCACCGGATCGGCGTTGATCGTCAGGACGCAGGCGTCCTCGCAGGGCGCCGGACAGAGCCGGCCGGTGAACTCGGGGAAGTTGTTCGTCGCGTGCAGCCGGTCCGAGGCGGCCCGCCAGTCGCCGTGGGCGGCGTAGGCGTTCCAGTCGGGGATGAGGTTCCCCAGCGGGCAGCCCGCGTGGCAGAAGGGGATGCCGCAGTCCATGCAGCGGTTCGCCTGCTCGGACACCAGGGGCAGCAGGGCCTGGCCGGCGTGGACCTCCCGCCAGTCGCCGAGCCGCTCGTCGGCGGGGCGCGCCGGGACGGAGCGCCGGGGCGTCTTGAGGAATCCGAACGGATCGGTCATGCGCCGCCTCCATGACTCACGTGCGGATACGGCGGTCCGACCAGGTTACGCCCGGTTCCTCCGCACTTCCCAGCGGCGGGAACCAGCCTCGCGCGGGCCCGTGGGGCCACGGCGAGCGGTGCGTCGAACGTGACACCGGTCACTTTCCGTGACGCATGGGACATGGCTTCCGGGGTCCAGGGCAGACGGCCCCCACCGCACACCGCGGAGAGGCCGCGGTGCGACATCGGAGGTACAGCGCGTCGTGTCCCAGCAGAGCATTCACACAGCCGGAAGGTGGCGGCCGTCCTCGACGGGCGCCACGCGGGAGATCCTGGATCCCGTCGACGCCACCGTGCTCGCGGTGGTCGCCGAGGGTACCGCCGCCGACGCGGACGCGGCCGTCGGCGCGGCCCGCGCCGCCTTCGACGGCGGGGAGTGGCCACAGACCCCGGTGGCGGAGCGCGCCGCCCTGCTGCGGCGCACGGCCGACCTGCTCCAGCGCGACCGCGAGCGGATCGCCCTGCTGGAGAGCCGGGACGCGGGCAAGACCCTCGAAGAGGGCCGGGTCGACGTGGACTGCGTCAGCGACGCGTTCCGCTACTTCGCCGACCTCGTCCTCGGCGAGGGCGGCGGCCGGGTCGTGGACGCCGGATCCCCCGACATCCACAGCGTGGTCGTGCATGAGCCGGTCGGCGTGTGCGCCCTGATCACCCCGTGGAACTATCCGCTGCTCCAGGCCAGTTGGAAGGTGGCTCCGGCGCTGGCCGCGGGCAACACCTTCGTGATCAAGCCGAGCGAGCTGACCCCGCTCAGCACGGTCGTCCTGATCGAGCTGCTGCTGGAGGCCGGGCTGCCGGGCGGTGTCGCCAACATCGTGACCGGCGCCGGTGACCCCGTCGGGGCCCGTCTCGCCGCCCACCCCGACGTCGACCTGGTCTCCTTCACCGGCGGCCTCGCCAGCGGCACGAAGGTCGCGCACGCGGCGGCCGACACCGTCAAGAAGCTCGCGCTGGAACTCGGCGGCAAGAACCCCAACGTCGTCTTCGCCGACGCCTGCGCCACGGCGGCGGGCTTCGACACCGCCGTCGACCAGGCCCTCAACGCCGCCTTCATCCACAGCGGTCAGGTCTGCTCGGCCGGCTCCCGGCTGATCATCGAGTCGTCGGTGCGCGACCGGTTCGTCACCGAACTGGCCCGCCGCGCCGAGAAGATCCGCCTCGGCCGCGGCACCGACCCCGGCGTCGAGTGCGGCCCGCTGGTCTCGGCCGCCCAGCGCGAGCGCACCGAGTCGTACGTCGCCTCCGCCCTCGCGGAAGGCGCGGTCCTGCGCGCGGGCGGCGAACGCCCCGACGGGCCGGGCTTCTTCTACCGCCCGACCGTCCTGGACCGCTGCGACCGCACGATGCGCGTCGTGCGCGAGGAGGTCTTCGGCCCGGTGCTGACCGTGGAGACGTTCCTCACCGAGGACGAGGCCGTGGCCCTCGCCAATGACACCGAGTACGGACTCGCGGGCGCCGTCTGGACGGCCGACCCGGGCCGCGGCCGCCGGGTGGCGGGCCGCCTGCGCCACGGCACGGTCTGGATCAACGACTTCCACCCCTACCTGCCGCAGGCCGAGTGGGGCGGCTTCGGGAAGTCCGGCATCGGGCGCGAGCTCGGACCGTCGGGCCTGGCCGAATACCGCGAGGCCAAGCACGTCTACCAGAACCTCGCGCCCCGTCCCGTCCGCTGGTTCGCGGGCTGAGAGGAGACCTTGTGACCCCCCACACACCCACGCACACCCAGACCCGGACGCACACGCACCCGGGCACGCCCGCGCACACGGCCCCGGAGCACATCCGGGAGTACGACTACGTCATCGTCGGCGGCGGCACCGCGGGCTCGGTGATCGCCTCCCGGCTCACCGAGGACCCGGACGTCACCGTCGCCGTCATCGAGGGCGGACCGAGCGACGTCGACCGCCCCGACGTGCTCACCCTGCGCCGCTGGATGGGCCTCCTCGGCGGCGAGCTCGACTACGACTACCCCACCACCGAGCAGCCGCGCGGCAATTCGCACATCCGGCACAGCCGCGCCCGCGTGCTCGGCGGCTGCTCCTCGCACAACACGCTGATCGCCTTCAAGCCGCTGCCGTCGGACTGGGACGAGTGGTCGCAGGCGGGCGCCGAGGGCTGGCACGCCGCCGCCATGGACCCGTACTTCGACCGGCTGCTGAACAACATCGTCCCCGTCGGCGAGGCCGACCGCAACGCCATCGCCCGCGACTTCGTGACCGCGGCCGAACAGGCCCTGGGCGTACCCCGTGTCGAGGGCTTCAACGCGAAGCCGTTCCACGAGGGCGCCGGGTTCTTCGACCTGGCCTACCACCCGGAGACCAACAAGCGTTCCTCCGCCTCGGTGGCCTACCTGCACCCCGTCATGGACGACCGGCCCAACCTGACCCTGATGCTGGAGACCTGGGCGTGCCGCCTGGAGCTGGAGGGCAAGCGGGCGCGCGGGGTGCACGTACGGACCGCCGACGGCGCCACCTCGCTGGTGTCGGCCCGCCGCGAGGTGGTCGTGTGCGCGGGCGCGGTCGACACCCCGAGGCTGCTGCTGCACTCGGGGATCGGCCCGCGCGAGGAGCTGACGGCCCTCGGCATTCCCCCCGTGCACGATCTGCCCGGAGTCGGCGAGAACCTGCTGGACCACCCCGAGTCGGTGATCGTGTGGGAGACGGACGGTCCGATACCCGAGAACTCGGCGATGGACAGCGACGCCGGACTGTTCGTGCGGCGCGACCCGCAATCGGCGGGTCCGGACCTGATGTTCCACTTCTACCAGATCCCCTTCACCGACAATCCGGAGCGGATCGGCTACGAACGCCCGGCGCACGGCGTGTCGTTGACCCCGAACATCCCCAAGCCGCGCAGCCGCGGCCGGCTGTACCTCACCAGTGCGGACCCCGAGGTGAAACCCGCCCTCGACTTCCGGTACTTCACGGACGAGGAGGACTACGACGCGCGCACCCTGGTCGACGGCATCAGGATCGCCCGGGAGATCGCGGCGGCCGCGCCGCTGGCCGGCTGGCTGAAGCGCGAGGTGTGTCCCGGTCCGGAGGTCACCGGTGACGAGGAGCTGAGCGCGTACGCCCGCTCCGTCGCGCACACCGTCTACCACCCCGCGGGCACCTGCCGGATGGGGGCCGCGGACGACACCGGGGCCGTGGTGGGGCCCGACCTGCGGGTGCGCGGGCTGGACGGCATCCGGATCGCGGACGCGTCGGTCTTCCCGACGATGCCCGCGGTCAATCCGATGATCGGAGTGCTCATGGTCGGCGAGAAAGCCGCCGATCTGCTGGGAGGCGACGCACGATGAACACCACTGGAAGCACCCACGGCAGTTCCCACGGCACGGCCACCGGCGGCGGTACGGCGGGCAGCCGTACGGCGGCGGGCGCCATCGGCACCGGACGCCCCGCCGGCGGATCCGCACCGGACACCCGGCCGCCGGTCTTCGCCGTGGACGGCCTCTGGAAGGTCTTCGGCCCGCGCGCCGCGGCCGCCAAGGTGCCCGGCTCGCCCCTCGCCGACCTGTCCGCCGCCGAGCTGCGCGAGCGCACCGGCTGCACCGCCGCCGTCCGTGACGTCACCTTCGACGTCCGCAAGGGCGAGTCCTTCGTCGTGATGGGCCTGTCCGGTTCGGGCAAGTCCACCCTCGTGCGCTGCCTGACCCGGCTGATCGAGCCCACCGCCGGTTCCCTCGCCATCGACGGCGAGGACGTCCTCGCGATGGACCGGACCCGGCTGCGGGAGCTGCGCCGCCACCGCGCCGCCATGGTCTTCCAGCACTTCGGCCTGCTGCCCCACCGCACGGTGCTGGACAACATCGCCTACGGCCTGGAGATCCAGGGGATGGGCCGCGCCGAACGCCGCGCCAAGGCGGCCGAGATGACCGTCAAGGTCGGCCTCGACGGCCTCGAGGAGCGCCGCCCCCACGAACTCTCCGGCGGTCAGCAGCAGCGCGTCGGCCTGGCCCGCGCCCTCGCCGCCGACCCCGAAGTCCTGTTGTTCGACGAGCCGTTCAGCGCCCTCGACCCGCTGATCCGGCGCGAGATGCAGGAGGAGGTGGCCCGCCTGCACCACGAGGAGGGCCGCACCATGGTCTTCATCACCCACGACCTCAACGAGGCGCTGCGCCTCGGCGACCGGATCGCCCTGATGCGCGACGGCCGGATCGTGCAGACCGGCACGCCCGAGGAGATCGTCGGCTCCCCCGCTGACGACTACGTACGGGACTTCGTCCGCGACGTACCGCGCGAGCAGGTGCTCACCGTGCGCAGCGCCATGCGTCCCGCGACGGCGGGCGAGGCCGAGCGGGGCGTGTCCCTCGCCCCCGCCACCACCGTCGTGGCGGCCATCGAGGCGGTGGCCCGCAGCGGCGGGCCGGCCCGGGTCGTCGACCGGGGCCGCTGCCTGGGCGTGGTCGACGACGCGGCCCTGCTCGCCGTCGTCGCGGGGATACCCGGCCCGGCGACCGGGGAGGCCGCGTGAGCATGCGAACCGCCCTTCCCGTGACCCGGACCACCCCTCCCGTGACCCGGACCACCCCTCCGGGGAGCCGGACCGCCCGCCCCGCCACCGGAGCGCGGGGGTGGCGCCGATGACCTCCGCCACCACGTCCGTACGCGAACCCGCGCCGCCGGAAGCCGGCCGCGATCCGCGCTCGGCCGCCGCCTCGTCGTCCTCCGGGACGGCGCCGCGCCGCATCGGGTCCGCCGCCCGCTTCCGCGTCGGCCGCCGGGTCCTGCCCCTCGCCGTCGCCGCGGCCGTGCTGGGCACGCTGGGCGTCCTCTACCCCGGCGCGGGCAGCTGGCCCGGCGCCCTGGCCGTCGACCTGTCGGGCCCGCTCGGACGGGCCGGTGACTGGATCATCGACCACCGTGACAGCCACCCGCTGTTCCTCTACTTCTTCGGACACGTCAGCAACGCGGTCGTGGTGTCCGTGCGCGCCGTGTACGTCGTCCTGCTCGCCGCCGGATGGACCGGCGTGACCGCCCTGGCCGGGCTGGTCGCCTGGCGCCTCGCCGGTGTCCGGCTCGCGCTGACCTCCATGGCCGCCTTCGCCGCCTGCGGCCTGCTGGGCATGTGGGTGCCGACGATGCAGACCCTGGCCCTGATGGTGGTGGCCGTCGCCGCCTCCGTCGTCGTCGGCGGCCTGCTCGGCCTGGCCGGCGGGCTCTCGCCGCGCACCGAGCGCGTCCTGCGGCCCGTACTCGACACCATGCAGATCCTGCCCGCCTTCGCGTACCTGCTGCCGATGGTGCTCGTCTTCGGCATCGGGGTGCCCGCGGCCGTCCTCGCGACCGTCGTCTACGCCGCCCCGCCCATGGCCCGCCTCACCGCGCTCGGGCTGCGCGGGGCCGACGCGGGGGTCCTGGAGGCCGCGGCCTCTCTCGGTGCCACGGGCCGCCAGCGGCTGCTGACCGCACGGCTCCCGCTGGCCCGCGGGCAGATCCTGCTCGGCGTCAACCAGGCCATCATGACGGGCCTGTCCATGGCCGTCATCGCGTCGGTGATCGGCGCGGGCGGCCTCGGCGACCGGGTCTACCAGGCCCTGGCCTCCGTCGACGTCGGCGCGGCGCTCGCCGCGGGCATCCCGATCGTGCTGCTCGCCGTCGTGCTGGACCGCACGGCGGACGCGGCGGGCGCCCGACTCGGCGCCACCCCCCGGCCGAGCGCCGAACTGCACTTCCTGCGGCGCGTGTTCGCGGGCTGGTACGGACGGCTGCTCTGCCTCCTCGCCGCCGTCGCCGTGGCGGTCCTGGGCCGGATGCTGGGCACCGCCCAGTGGCCCGGGTCCTGGACGGTGCCGCTCGCGGACCCCGTTAACCGGGCCGTGGCCTGGATGACCGACCACCTCTACTCCGGGGTTCCCGTGGTCGGCGGCACCGCCGACTGGGCCGCCCGCTTCACCGGGCTGCTCCTCGACCCGCTGCGCTCCGGGCTCCAGGCGGCCCCCTGGTGGCTGCTGTTGCTGGCCGTGGCCGCCCTCGGCCTGGTGGTCGGGACCTGGCGCTCCGCCCTGACCGCCGTCCTGGCCCTGGCCGCCATCGGTGTGCTGGGCGTCTGGGATCCCGCGCTGGACACCCTCTCGCAGGTGCTCGCCGCCGTCGCGGTGACCCTCGTACTGGGCTTCGCGATCGCGGTCGGCGCGGCCCGCAGCGCCCGCGCGGAGCGGCTGCTGCGGCCCGTGCTCGACGTGTGCCAGACGATGCCGCAGTTCGTGTACCTCATTCCGGTCGTCGCCCTCTTCGGGGTCGGCCGCGCCCCGGCGGCGGCCGCCGCCGTCGTGTACGCGCTGCCCGCGGTCATCCGCATCACCACGCAGGGACTGCGCGGGGTGGAGCCCGCCGCGCTGGAGTCCGCCCGCTCCCTCGGAGCGACCGGATCCCAGCAGCTGCGGCAGGTCCAACTGCCGCTCGCCCGGCCCGCCTTGCTGCTGGCCGTCAACCAGGCCGTCGTCCTGGTCCTCGCCGTCGTCATCATCGGCGGCCTGGTCGGCGGGGGCGCCCTCGGGTACGACGTGGTCCTCGGGCTCGCCCAGGGCGACCTGGCCACCGGGCTCGTGGCGGGGGCGGCGATCGTCTGCCTCGGCCTCGTGCTCGACCGCGTCACCCAGCCCGCGAAGGAGGCCCGCAATGCCTGAGACACGACCGACCACCCGCCGCGGGGCCGTCGCCGCGCTCGCCGCGGCGACCGCCCTGGCCGTCCTCACCGGCTGCGGAGCGGCCGACATGACCCGCCAGACCTCCCCCTACGCCGCCGCCCGGGGCGCGAAGACCGTCACGCTGTCCGTCCAGTCCTGGGTCGGCGCGCAGGCCAACACGGCCGTGGCGGGCTACCTGCTCGAACACGAGCTGGGCTACCGGGTGGACACCGTGCAGGTGGACGAAGTGCCCGCGTGGGACGCCCTCAGCCAGGGCCGGGTCGACGCGATCCTGGAGGACTGGGGCCACCCCGAGCAGCAGAAGCGGTACGTGGAGGACAAGAAGACCATCGTCGGCGGAGGCGACCTCGGGGTCACCGGCCACATCGGCTGGTTCGTGCCGACGTACTTCGCCGAGCAGCACCCGGACGTCACCGACTGGAAGAACCTCGGCAAGTACACCGACCAGCTGCGCACGCCGGAGAGCCGCGGCAAGGGCCAACTGCTGGACGGCTCCCCCTCGTACGTCACGAACGACAAGGCCCTGGTGAAGAACCTGGGCCTGGACCTGGACGTGGTCTTCGCGGGCTCGGAAGCCGCCCAGATCACCCAGATCAAGCAGTTCGCGAAGGAGAGGAAGCCCTTCCTGACGTACTGGTACAAGCCCCAGTGGCTCTTCGAGCGGGTCCCGATGACCGAGGTCAAGCTGCCCGAGTACACGCAGGGCTGCGACGCCGACCCCGGGAAGGTGGCCTGCGCCTACCCGCACACGCCGCTGCAGAAGTACCTCAACGCGCGCTTCGCCGAGGAGGGCGGGCGGGCCGCCGCCTTCCTGAAGAAGTTCCACTGGACGGTCGAGGCGCAGAACGAGGTGGCCCTGATGATCGCCGAGGAGAAGCTCACCCCGCAGCAAGCGGCCCGGAAGTGGGTGGAGCGGCACGAGGACGTCTGGCGGCCCTGGGTCGCCTGACCGGCCCGGGCCCGCCAGGACTGACCGGCCCGGGCCCGCCAGGACTGGCGGGCCCGGTCACCAGCCGAACCGGCGGTCGGCCTCGCGCTCGAACTCCGCGAAGGTGAGGACGTCGTCGCCGTCCAGGTTGGCCCGGTCGAAGAGGGCCGAGGAGGCGTCGACGTCGCCCACGCCCCAGAAGGGCAGGTCACCGGCGGCGGCCAGGGTGGGCCCCTTCGCCCGCAGGGCCGAGATCACCTCGACGCGCGTCAGGACGCCGTCGTTGTTCAGATCGAGTGCGTCGAAGAGCTTGCGGGCCTTCTCGCTCATGACGTGGTCCTTTCCGCAGGAGGGGCGGCGGGGCGGGTCCGCCGGCCGACAGCCTATGACCCGCCCCGCGCCGGCCCGCCGCCGGTCTCCCCCGCCCGTCTCCGGTCTCCCCCCACGGTCCGGAGGCGGGCGCCGGGGCACCGTGGTGTCCTCCGGGAAAGAGACGGCCCGGCGCTTCAGGGCCGCCCCGGCCGCACGGCGCCTTGCGCGGAGGCGGGGGCGTACACCGAGGTCCCCTCGTACCGGGCGAGGTACCCGTGCCGGTGGAGGGCCTCGGAGAGGTGGTCGAGCACGGGCTCCGGGGCGTGGACCACCGCGTCGCAGCGGGCCGTGCCGCGGTGGTCGGTGACGGCGGCGCACAGGGTGCGCTTGCGCCAGGCGTCGCTGAAGACCACCGTCTGGCCGGGTACGGGGGTGTGGCGCGCGGTGGTGAGGGTGGCGGCGAGGCCCCTGACGGTCAGCGTCTGCGGGTGGGACCCGTGCAGGGCGGTGGCGGGCGCCGCCGTGAGGCGGGTGCGGGTGGGCGGGACCGCCAGGCCGGTCGGGGTGTTCAGACCGGTGAGGGGCAGGACGCTCTGCCCGCCGCCGTCCGGGTCGAGGCGCAGCACCCGGTTGTTGAAGGCGTCGGCGACGAAGAGGTCGCCGCGCTCGTCGAGGGCCAGCCCGAGCGGATCGCTCAGCCCGGTCGCGGGGACGGTGCGCTGGCCCGAGCCGTCGGCCTCGACGCGCACCACCCGGTTGTTGCCGGTGTCCGAGACGTACAGGTTGCCCCGCGGGTCGAGCACGATCCCGGCGGGCTGGGAGAGGCCGGTGATGGGGACGGTGGTCTGCCGGGCGCCGCCGCCCGGGAGTTTGACGACCCGGTCGTTGACGAAGTCCGAGACGTAGAGGGCGCCTTCGCCGTCGAAGGCGAGGCCCCAGGGGTGCAGCAGCCCGGTGGTGGGGACGGTGACCTGGCCGCTGCCGTCGGCGGCCACCTTGACGACGCGGTCGTTGAAGCTGTCGGCGATGTACAGGTCGCCCGCACCGTCGAGGGCGAGCCCGAGCGGGCGGGACAGCCCGTCCGTCGCCACGGTGACCTGGGGGCCGCCGTCCGAGGGGAGGCGCACCACCCGGTTGTTGCCGGTGTCCGAGACGTACAGGGCTCCGGCGGCGTCGACGGCCATGCCCGTGGGGCGCACCAGGCCCGTGGCGGGGACGACGGTCTGCCCGCCGCTGCCGTCGGCCGGTACGCGCAGGACCCGGTCGTTGCCGTAGTCCGAGACGTACAGCGGGGTGGCCACGGCCCCGGTGCCGGGTGTCCCGGCGGGCTCCGGACCGGCGGCGGCCACCGCCCCGGAGGGGCCGAGCGCGAGCGCGCACAGCGTCAGCAGGGCCAGTACAGCGCCGATCCGGCGCCCGGCGGGCACCGGCCGGAGCGGCCCGGGGGCCTCGGGAGCCTCGGGAACTGCGGAGCGGGGCACGGCGCACCTACCTGTCCTGGTCGTCCGGCCGCCGAGGCTAGCGGCGCGGACCCGCCCGGTCCGCCGCACCACGCCACGGACCCGCGCGCGTGCACACGGATGGCAGCCGGTGGGCGGCCCCGGGCGCCGCGCCGCGGCGGCTCGAGCGCGCCCCGGTGCCCGCCCAAGTGACTCGTGCGTACTGCACACCGCATCGGTGACACGCGTGACTGTCGCGGCCCCCGGCGCGGATGACACCTTGATGCAGCCGGGCCAGCCGGGCCAGGCGGGCCACCGACCGAGGGAGTACGGGTGAACAAGGGGTACGCCGCCTTCTGCGACGCAGACCGCTGGTTCTACGACGCGCCCTACCGGCGTGCCGAGGAGAACTACCCGGCCGCGCTCGCCCCCGTACCCGAAGGGTGGCGCTCCCACCGCAGCGGCGACTGGTACGCGCTGCGGCCCATCGGATCCGAACTGCCCTCCCAGGGCTGGAAGATCCACGTGTCGGCCTGCCTGGACAACGCCGAATCCGTCCTGGAGCGCGTCCACGCCTACTGCTTGGCCCGGGACATCGCCTTCAAGTTCGTGCCGAGCCGCTACCTGCTGCACCTGCGCAACGCCAAGTACGCGGACCGCGCGGCCAGCGGCAAGTTCCTCACGGTGTACCCCGCCGACGAGGAGCAGTGCGGCCGCGTCGCCGAGGAGCTCGACGCCCTGCTCTCCGGCGAGCGCGGGCCGTACATCCTGAGCGACCTGCGCTGGGGGACGGGCCCCGTCCACCTGCGCTACGGAAGCTTCACCCTGCGGCACTGCTACGACGAGCACGGCGAGCTGGTCCCGGCGATCGAGGCACCGGACGGGCGGCTCGTCCCCGACCCCCGGGGGCCGGTGTTCCAGCCTCCGGAGTGGGTGGAGCCGCCCCCCTTCCTGAAGCCGCACCTCGACGCGCGCTCCGCCATCACCCTGGCGGACATCCCTTACACGGTCGAGCGGGCCCTGCACTTCTCCAACGGCGGCGGGGTCTACGCCGCCCGGGACGCCCGGACCGGGGAGGCGGTCGTCCTCAAGGAGGCCCGGCCGTACGCCGGACTGGCCGCCGACGGGGCGGACGCGGTGGCCCGGCTGCACCGCGAGCAGGCGGCGCTGGAGCGGCTCGCCGGACTGGACTGCGTCCCCTCCGTCCTCGGGGCGTTCACCGTGGGCGACCACCACTTCCTGGCGCTCCAGTACCTGGAGGGCAAGCCCCTCAACACCTACTTCGCCCGCAGGCACCCGCTGATCGAGGCCGATCCCGCGCCGGAGGAGCTCGCCGCCTACACCGCGTGGGCGCTGAAGATCCACGAGCGCGTGAGCGAGGCGGTGGACGCGGTGCACGCCCGTGGGGTGGTCTTCAACGACCTGCACCTCTTCAACATCATGGTCACCGAGGACTCCGCGGGCGAACCGTCCGTCGCGCTGCTGGACTTCGAGGCCGCCGCCCACGTCGACGAGGGGCTGCGGCAGACGGTCGCCAACCCGGCGTTCGTCGCCCCGGCGGGCCGCCGCGGCTTCGCGGTGGACCGCTACGCCCTCGCCTGTCTGCGCCTCGCCCTGTTCCTGCCGCTGACCAGTCTGTTCGCGCTGGACCGGGCGAAGGCGGCGCACCTGGCGGCCATCGCCGCGGAGCAGTTCCCCGTACCGCGCCGATTCCTGGACGAGGCCGTCGAGGAGATCCTGTCCGGGCCGGACGAAGCGGACTCCGCGGGGATCACCGCGGGCCGGGCGCCCGGCGGCCGGATACCGGCCCCGGCGGGTCCGTACCTGCCCGTCGCGCCCGGGGACTGGCCGGCCGCCCGGGACTCGATGACCGCGGCCCTGCGCGCCAGTGCCACACCCGGGCGGGAGGACCGTCTCTTCCCGGGCGACATCGCCCAGTTCAGCTCCGAGGGCGGTGGCACCGGATTCGGGTACGGCGCCGCGGGAGTCCTCTACGCACTCGCCGAGACCGGCGCCGAGCCCTGGCCGGAGGCCGAGGAATGGCTGCTGGCCAGAGCCGCGGAGCCCGGCTCCGGCACCCCGCTCGGCTTCTACGACGGCCTCGCGGGCACCGCCTGGACCCTGGACCGGCTCGGTCACCGGGAGCGGGCGCTCGACCTCGCCGAACTCCTGCTGGAGCAGCCGTGGCAGGAGATCGGCCGGGACCTGCACAGCGGGCTGGCCGGCCTCGGCCTGGCGCTGGACGCGCTGGGCACGGCGACGGGTGAGGGCGCGCTGCACGCGGCGGCCGTGCGCTGCGCCGAACTGGCCGCCCGGGACGGCGCCGCACCCCGGCGTGCGGGTCTGCTGTACGGCGGCTCGGGCCCCGCCCTCCTCTTCCTGCGCCTGTACGAGCGCACGGGCGAGCAGGAGTACCTGGCCCTCGCGCGCCGCGCCCTGCACCGCGATCTCGACCAGTGCGTGACCAGCGCCTTCGGCACCCTCCAGGTCGACGAGGGGTGGCGCACGATGCCCTACCTCGGGGCCGGCAGCGTGGGCATCGGAATGGTGCTGGACGACTGGCTGGAGCACGGCTCCGAGCCGCGTTTCGAGCAGGCCCGCCTGGAGATCGTACGGGCCGCCCAGGCCACCTTCTACGCGCAGCCCGGGCTGTTCCGCGGCGCTGCCGGGATGGTGCTGTACCTGGCGCGGACCACCACCCCGGGCCCGGGCACCCGCGCCGACGACGTCACGCGCCAGATCGACGCGCTGGCCCGGCACGCGGTCCCCTACCAAGGCCATCTGGCCTTCCCCGGCGAGCAGTTGATGCGCCTGTCCATGGACCTGTCCACGGGCACGGCCGGAGCACTGCTGGCCCTCGGCAGCGCCGCGCCCGACGGTCGCGCGCAGCTGCCGTTCCTCCCACCGCTGCGGCGCGCCGCGGCGGTCCCAGAGCCGGTCCCGTACCTCGGGGCCGTGACCCATCAGGATGACCCAGCGAAGAAGAGGAATCTGACATGACGCTTCTCGACCTGCAGTCGATGGAGACCATCAAGGAAGAGTCGACCGAGGCCACCTTCGGTGGCGGCGGCGGTGGCGGCAGCCGGGCCAGCCTGCTGCTCTGCGGTGACAGCAGCCTGAGCATCACGACCTGTCACTGATCAGGTCCCTTTCGGGCCCGGGCGGTTTTCACCGCCCGGGCCCGCACCCCTTTTCCCCCGTCCCGTGGAGCCCGTGCGGATGACCTCGCCCGATGTGTCCGACGAGGCGGCGCTCGCGCGCGGCGGCGACCGGGCCCTGGTGGCGGCGGCCCGCCACAGCGCCGGCCGCACCGCCGCCGTCGGCGTGTGCTCGATCGGCGCCGCCGTGGCGGCCCTCGCCGAACCGGCCGTCCTCGGCCACACCCTCGACCTGCTGCTGCGCGGCGATCCCCGCGGGCCCGCCTGGACGCTGTGGTGCGCGCTGGTCATCGCCGCCGAAGTCCTGCTGGACGCGGCCGTGACGCGGCTGACCGGGCGGGTCAACGGCCGCTCCACCGCCTGGCTGCGGCGCCTGGGCCTGACCCGGCTGCTGGGCACCGCCCCGCACCACGCGGCGCGCCACTCCCCCGGCGACGTCGCCGCCCGGCTGACGGCGCACGCCACCGAGGCCGGGACCGCTCCGGCGGCCGCCGCGGGCGGGGTGGCCTCGGTGCTGCCGCCCCTCGGGGGGCTGATCGCGCTCTTCGTCATCGATGTGTGGACCGGCCTCGCGTTCCTGGCCGGACTGCCTGTGCTGGCCGTGCTGTTGCGGTCGTTCGCGCGCGATTCGACGGCCAGCGTGAGCCGGTACCAGCAGGTCCAGCTGGCGATGGCGGGGCTCCTCGTCGAAGCCCTCGCGGGCGCCCGGACCATCGCCGCCGCCGGCACCCTCCCGCGCGAACGTGCCCGGATCCTGCGCCAGTTGCCCGCACTCGGCACCGAGGGTCGGCGGATGTGGCGGGTCTACGGCGGGACCACGGCCCGCACGTCGGCCCTCATGCCGCTCCTGTTGTACGTGGTCCTCGGCGTGGGCGGCATGCGGCTCGCGGCGGGGGCGCTGGGCGTCGGAGCCCTCCTCGCCGCCGTCCGCTACGCCGGGCTCGCGGCCGGGGTGGGCGCCGTGACCGGCCGACTGGCCGCGGTGGTGCGGGGCCGGGCGGCGGCCCGGCGGACGGCCGGCCTCTTCACCCTGCCGCATCTGCCGTACGGCACCCGGGAGTTGCCGCCGGAGGGGCCGGGCGCCCTGGAGCTGCGCGGGGTGCGCGTGGTACGCGAGGGCCGGGCCGTCCTGGACGGCGTCGACCTCGTCGTGCGCGGCGGCACGACGGTCGCCGTGGTGGGACGGTCCGGGTCGGGAAAGACGCTGCTCGCCGCGGTGGCGGGACGCCTGACCGACCCCGACGCCGGGCGGGTCCTGCTCGAC
This sequence comes from Streptomyces sp. NPDC002138, assembly GCF_040296485.1. NCBI lineage: Bacteria > Bacillati > Actinomycetota > Actinomycetes > Kitasatosporales > Streptomycetaceae > Streptomyces > Streptomyces sp. NPDC002138. Next base: position 15,405 of record NZ_JBEOXE010000053.1, read on the forward strand.
GGGGTGCCGCTGGCGGAGCTGTCCGCGCGGGCGCTGCGGCGGGACGTCGGCCACGCCTTCGACCGGCCCGCGCTGGCGGGGCGGACCGTCGCCGGGGCGATCGCCTTCGGCGCGGCTCCGGAGCCCGGGCGCGAGGAGGTGCGGGCCGCGGCGCGGGCGGCGGGGGCGGACGCCTTCGTACGCCGCCTGCCCGACGGGTACGACACCCCCCTCGCGGACGCCCCGATGTCCGGGGGCGAGATCCAACGCCTCGGCCTGGCGCGGGCGTTCGTGCGCGCGGGGCGGCTGCTGGTGCTCGACGACGCGACCTCCAGCCTGGACACGCTCACCGCGCGCGAGGTCGAACGGGCCCTGGCCGAGCGGGTCCGCCCCGGCACCCGGCTCGTCGTCGCCCACCGCATCTCCTCCGCGGCCCGGGCCGACCAGGTGGTCTGGCTGGAGCGCGGCCGCGTCCGGGCCGCCGGCACCCATGCCGACCTGTGGCAGGACCCGGCCTACCGCGACGTCTTCGCCCCGCCGCCGGAGCGCGCCGGGGCCCTGCCCGGCCCGGCCACGGACCGGGAACCCGGGACCGGGCCGGTCCCGGGCGGCTCCCGGCCGGTCGAGGGAGCCGGGACCGTGGCGGCCCCCCTGCCGGATCCCGGGGACGGGCCGCGGCCCCCGGATCCGGGCGCCGACGCACCCCGGCCCGAAGGCCGGCGCGGGGCCGGGGTCTGGCGGCGGGTCGGGGGAGAGGGGCGGCGGTTCCTGCGGGGGCGGGCCCGGGTGCTGGGCACGCTCGCGCTCTGGTCGTTGCTGGAGTCCGCGCACACCTTCCTCGGGGGGTACGGCGTGGCCCGGGCCCTGGACGACGGGTTCCTCACCGGGCGGACCGGGACCGGGGTCGCCTGGCTGGCGGCGGCGGGAGCCGGGGCGCTCCTCGGCGGCGTCGCGCTGCGCGGGGTGTTCACCGCCCTCGCGGAGCTCGTCGAGCCCCTCCGGGACGGCCTCGTGCGCCGGGCCGTGCGCCACGCCCTGGGCGCGGCGGTCGCCGATCCCGCGCGGCCTGCGGACGCGAGCGCGGTGTCCCGGCTCACCCAGCAGACCGAGATGGCCCGCGACTCCTTCGCCGGACTGGTCCTGACCGCCCGTTCGTTCGTCTTCACCGCCGTCGGCGCGCTGCTCGGCATGGCCGCGCTGGCGCCCGTACTGCTCCTCGTCGCCGTGCCCCCGCTGCTGCTCGGGCTGGCCGCCTTCCTGGCCACGCTGCGCCCCATGGCGGCCGTGCAGCGGGACGCCCTGGACACGGACGAGGCGCTCGCCGCGCGGGTGGGCGAGGTGGCGGCCGGCCTGCGCGACATCGTGGCCTGTGGCGGCGGCGCGGCCGCGACCGCCCGGGTGGAGCCCCTGATCGCGGCGCAGGAGCGCCTGACCGGACGGCTCGCCCGCTGGGGGGCGATGCGGACCCTGGCGCTCGGGGTGGCGGGCCGGGCGCCCGTCGTCGCCCTGCTCGCGGCCGCGCCCTGGCTGCTCGGCCGCGGGGTCACGGCGGGCGCGCTGGCCGGTGCACTGACGTACCTCACCCAGTCCCTGCTGCCGGCGCTCAACACCCTGATGGCCGCGCTGGGTTCGGCGGGGACCCGGCTGCTGGTGGTGCTGGACCGCTTCTGCGAACCGGTGCGGCCCGCGGCACCCGCGCCGCCCCCGTCCGCCGCGCTTCCGGCCGGGCGGCCCACCGGCGCCGGCGCCGCGGCCGCCGAGTTCCGCGGCGTCGCCTTCGCGTACGGGCCGCACGCGCACCCCGTGCTGGACGGCCTCGACCTCACCGTCCGGCCCGGCGAACACCTCGCCGTCGTGGGGCCCAGCGGCATCGGCAAGTCCACGCTCACCGCCCTGCTGGCGGGTCTGCTGCGGCCCGACCGGGGCGCGGTCCTGGTGGCCGGAGCGCCCGCCCGGCGGCCCGGCGCGCCGGAGGGGCCGGACCCCCGGCGGACGCTCCTGCCGCAGCAGGCGTACGTGTTCACCGGCACGGTGCGCGAGAACCTGACCCACCTGTGCCCGGGAAGCGTGCCACCGGCCCGGCTGGAGGCGGTGGTGGCCGCCCTCGGGCTGGAGCCGCTCCTCGAGCGCCTCGGGGGCCCGGACGCGGTGCTGGATCCGGCCCGGCTCTCGCAGGGCGAGCGGCAGTTGCTCGCGCTCGCCGCGGCCCACCTCTCCCCCGCCCCGCTGCTCCTGCTCGACGAGGCGACGTGCCATCTGGATGCGGAGACCGAGGACCGCGCCGAGCGGGCCCTCGCGGCCCGCCCGGGCACACTGGTGGTGGTCGCCCACCGGATCTCCTCGGCCGCCCGGGCCGACCGGGTGCTCGTCCTGGACGGCACCCGGGCAGTGTGCGGCACGCACGCGGAACTCCCGGCACGGTCGGCCTTGTACCGGGACCTCGTGGGGATGTGGGACGCGGAGGACGGCGCGGTCAGGTCACGCTGAGCCGCCCGGGCGGCCGAGGGCTACACCCACCCCGCGCTGCGGGATATGCGTATGGCGTCGATGCGGTTGCGGGCGCCGGTCTTGCGGGTCACGGCCGCCATGTAGTTGCGGACGGTGCCGCTGGCCAGGTGCAGGGCGCGGGCGATCTCGGCGATCGAGTCCCCTTCGGCGGCGCGGGCCAGGACGCTCAGTTCGCGCGGGCTGAGCGGCACCGGGTCGGCCTCCAGGAAGGCCGAGGCGAGCGAGGCGTCGATGAAGCGCTCGCCCGCGGCGACCTTGCGGACGGCGCGGACGAGCTGGCCGGGCGAGCCGTCCTTGTCGACGTAGCCGAGGGCCTTCGCCTGGAACGCGCGGCCGAGCCGGCCGGGGGTCCCGGCCGTGGCCAGGACGAGCAGGGGGGTCGGCGGGTCGAGGACCTTGCGGTCGGCGCCCCCCTCCCCCGCGAGGACGGCCGTGGCACCCGGACAGTCGATGTCCACGACGGCCACGTCTGGTCGTAAGGACTCGGCACGGCGCGCCGCCGTCCTCCACCCCGCCGACGTGACGTCGAACTGGCCCTCTGATCTCAACAGGGCGGCCAGGGCGGATCCGACGAGGCTGACGCTGTGCAGGACGAGGACCTTCGTCATCAGGATGCTCCAGGGGACGGGCGGTTCGGGTGAAGACCAATCAGCACCTTCCGGCTGCCCCGGTACCGCCCTGGCGGAACGTCACCTCTGGGGGCGTGCGGGGGCGCATGGCCGTAAACGGGCGCCTCCCGGGTGCTCCCGCACGCCTCTGTGCTGACCGCTCACCTCCGACCGCCCCGCCCCGTCTTCCGGATACGGCCGAATCCCGCCCCTCGGCCCTTCCGCGGGCTGTGACGGCAGGGTCAGGGGGTCTCGTCCGGGTCGGCGGTGACGGCCGTCAGCCGGACCGTGCTCAGGATCCGCATGATCAGGTCGTCCGTGACGGCGCCCGGCACGCCCGTCCTGCCGTAGAAGTCCCAGGCCACGAGGTCGCCCTTGGAGTTCTTGAACCCGAAGACGATCGCCTGGCCGTCGCCCGCGCACTTGTTGGGTTTCGGCGCTCCCTGCGAGTGCGCCTTGACGTAACTGCCCTTGACGCCGGACTTGGTGGTGTAATCCACCGCCTTGTCCCACTTGACGAGGCTCTTGTCCGGTTGGGTGTACGCGGAGTAGACCCAGGTCGGCGCCATCTTCTCGGCGACCTCACGGGTGTCCTTGGCGCCCTGGGCGCCCTTGGTTCCGGTGGCGCCGAGCTTGTAGTCGTCGATCCTGCCGTCGCCGTTCCCGTCGAGGCTGCACCACTTCGACTTGTAGAAGGCGGGCGCCGTGTGCCCGATGAGGATCTTGTCCGGGTCCGTGTCGTCCGAGTAGCCGCTGAAGACGGTGGGCTCCGCGACCTCCCATTCCGGCGGTACGTCGAAGGCCGTGCCGCGTTCGGGGTTGACGACCGCCTTCCAGCCCTTGATCGTCGGCGGCACGGCGGCGGCACCGGAGGGCGACTCCGAGGCGGAACCCGACGGCGAGGCGGGGGCGGAGGCGGACGGGGACACGTTCTTGTCGTCAGCCGCCTTGTCGCCGGTCCCGTCGTCCCCCAGCAGGGCCACCGCGGTGACCGTGGCCGCCGCCACCACGACAACCGCGGCGCACAGGACGATGACGGCGGTCGTCCGCGCGCGCTTGACGTCCGGCGGCCGCGGCACCGGTGACTGCTGCGGGGTCATGAACGGACCGCCCGGCGCGTACGGCAGGGCCGACGGCACGGTGGGCGGCTGCGGGGGTTCGGCGGGCGGCGGCGAGGCGGGCGGGGGCGAGGGGACATGCGGAACCGGGGGGTCCCGATAGGGGTTGTGAAACTGCTGGTGAGGGTCCTGCTCGCCCCCGGGCGTCTGCTCTCCTGGCCACATGGCGAGTAACGATAGGCGTGCGCCGCCCCACTGACCACAGCAGGTCCGGCCCCGCCCGGGCGGAGCGAGAATTCCGGCCAGGGCGGGGCGTTGGCGCGGGCCGCGGGGCCCGATGCCTACTTGGCCTACTTGCCGAACGACAGGATCGCGTGGTCCACCTTGCCCGGCTCCGGGCCCTGCACCCGGCCGTTGAGCAGGAAGAGCCGGCCTCCCGCCCAGAGCGGGTGCACGCCGTGGGCGTAGAAGACGGATTCGGGACCGCGCGCGGCCGCCGGGCTCTGCAGGAACACCTGCGGCGCGCCGCCCGTCGGCGCGAGCGTCGCCATCGCTCCCGAGTGGCCGGCGCCGTCCTCGATGTAGACGACGGCCTTGCCGTCCTCGACGGCCAGGGGCCACATCGTGCGGCCCTTGTCGGGCGTCGCGGCGTGCCACTTCTCCTTACCGGTGTTGAGGTCGACGGCGATGACCTCGTCGGTGTCGTCGAGGCCGAGCGTGGAGCCGGTCTTGCCCCCCGCCATGTAGATCGTGTCGGCGTCGGCCGCGACGCCCGGGCATTCCTGCAGGCCGTCGGGGGTGCCGAAGCCGTTGCACCGGCCGGTGACGCCGAAGTTCTGCTCGCTCTGCGAACGGACCGCGCCGTCCGCGGTGAAGGCCGTGAGGCTCCAGGCCCCCTTGTCGGAGTGGTAGGCGGCGACGACCAGCGGATCCACGGAGAGGACGCGGCCGATCGTCCAGCCCGCCTCGAACTTGTGGCTCCACTTGGGCTCGCCCGTGGCCGGGTCGGCCTGTTGGACCATGCCGATCGAACCCGAGCCGCCCTTCGGATCGGGACAACTGCGGATGACGATCAGCTTGGAGCCCCCACCGAAAGCCGTCGGGTAACACCCCTCCGCCTTGAGGGTTCCGAAGAGCTTGTGCCCGTCCGTTACCGAGAAGGCGCTCGCGTTCGCCGACCGGGCGACCGCGACCGTGTCACCCGTGATCGCCATCTGGTACTCGTTGGTGGTGTCGAAGGCGTTCTCCTTCGGCACCGGTACCTTCCAGCCCGCCTGGCCGGTCGTGAGGTCGATCTGCTGGAGCTGCGTGCACTGCGCCTTCTCGGCGTCGCTCTCCAGGAGGCCGACGACCAGCTTCCCGGTGGCGGTGGGGGCGTGCGGGGCCCCGCACAGCGGAGTCGCCAGCGCGACCTTCCACTTCTCCTGGCCGTCGGCCACCGCGTATCCGACGACTTCCTTCCTCATCGCCTTGACCACGACGTCGCCGACCCGCCAAGGGCCGAACTGCTCGGCCCCCGAACCCGCCAGCTGGGTCTGGTTGTCACGCAGCCACACCCGCGCCTCACCGGGCTTGATACCGGCGTTGGGGTCGTAGGGCTCCGGGCCGCCGCCCGGGCCCTTGCCGTCGCCCTTGTCCACGGTGGGGGTACCGGACGGCTGCGACGGCCCGTCGTCGGCGATGGGCTTCACCGGCTTGTCGTCACCGCCACCGGTCACTGCGTACACCCCGCCACCGATCGCCAACAGGGCCACGATCAGGGCCCCGATCACCACGACGGGCCGCCTGCCCGCGAAACGGCTTGGCCGGCCGCCACCGGGCGCGGGGGGCGGGGGGCCGCCGAACTGCCCGTATCCCGGCTGCGTTTGTGGCTGCTGGGTCGGCTGCGGCTGCGGCTGCGCGTAGGGGTTCCCCGGAACCGGTCCGTGCGGGGGCTGCGGCGGTCCGCCGGGCTCGTGGCTGCTCATGGGAAGAGTGTGGCCCGTGAGGTTCTCACGAACCAGGGCACCCCCGGCCGTATCCGCCGCGGCGGCTCAGCGGCCGAGAGCGGCGAGGTGCCGGTGGAGCACCCGGTGCCCCTCGGGGGTGGGGTGCAGACCGTCGGTGAACAGTTCTCCGCTCCCGCGCAGCGGCTCCCACAGGTCGAGGAAGTCGACATGGTTCTCCTCGCACCAGGCCCGCGCCGACGCGCGCAGGGCCTGCGCGCGCTCCCGGGTGAACCGCAGGCCCTCGTAGTCGGCGGTGCGTTCCTCGTCGAGCCAGACCGGTCCCGCCACGACGAGCCGCGCGTTGTGGCCGAGGGCGGTGGCCGCCAGCGCACCGAGGTGCTCCGCGATCCGCGCCAGCCCGTCACGGTGGTCTCCGGGGACGACGACCGGCACGGCGGAGTCGTTGACGCCGGCGGCGACGAGCAGGGTGTCGGGCCTGCGGGCGGCCAGCAGCGCGGGCGTCTGCTCGCTGACGTCGGCCAGGGTGCTGCCGGGGACGGCGAGGTTGAAGACCCGGTGCCCGGACTCGTCGAGCGCGATGTGGGCGGCCGCCAGGCGGCCCGCCCAGCCACCGCTCGGATCGCAGCGCCCGTAGGCGATGCTGTCGCCCACGATCACGATGCGCTGCGCGGCGCGCAGCGGCTTCGCGTCCAGGTACGCCCAGGTGCTCTCGCCGGAGGTCAGCAGCACCCGCCGACGGGCATAGTCGTCCACCTCGTACGCGTCGGCCGCGGCGAGGTCCTGGTCGGTGAGGCACAGGACGACGCCCTCGACCGTGGCGCCGATCTCGCGCTCCAGGGTCAGGTGTACGTCGAGTCCGCTGGCGGCGATCACGGCCGGGTCGGTGATGGGCAGCGGCCGGGTCGTGTGACCTGCCAGCGCGGCCGGTGCGGTGGGCACGGGCCGGCCGAAGAGGGCGGTCTGCACGCGCTCGTCCTTCAGCGTGCCGAAGGAGAACAGGGTGTGGGGACGCGATGCGGTCACTGAGCCGGGTGGCCTTCCGTGCGGGGATGATCACGCCCACCCTAACGGCCCGGCGAACCGGGCCGAAGGGGGACGACCCGGACGTCCGTCGGCGGGCTGCCGGACAACCACCCCTGACGTATTGGCGGTTGGGGCCCCTCAGGTAGATTTCTAAAATCTGATTCCAATTCTGACGGGGCTGACGTGTTAGAGCTGAGCGGGAGCGGGGCCGGGCCGCTGGAGGCTGAGGATCCGCGGCGGATCGGGACGATCGCGCTGGCGGGCCGGCTCGGGGCCGGTGGCATGGGGCGGGTGTACCTCGGGGTCCACGAGGGGCGGTACGTCGCCGTCAAGCAGCTGCTCGCCTCCGTCGTCGGGGAGGACGCGGACTTCCTGCGCCGGTTCGGGCACGAGCTGGACAACCTCTCCAAGCTGCCCGACCGGGCCACCGCGCCGTTGCTGGCGAGTGACCGCGGTGCGCGGCCGCCGTGGTTCGCCACCGCCTACATCCCGGGACTCACCCTGGCCAAGGCCCTCGAGCTGCACGGCGGGCCGCTTCCCGCGGACGCGCTGTGGCTCCTGCTGCGCGAGGCCGCGGCGGGCCTGGCCGCGGTGCACGGGCTCGGGATGGTCCACCGGGACCTGAAGCCCTCCAACGTCATGCTGACGCCGGAGGGTCTGACCCTCATCGACTTCGGCATCGCCCGCGCCGCCGAACAGAGCCAGCTGACCCGGACGGGCATGGTCGTGGGCACGCCCGCCTACATGGCGCCCGAGCAGGCTTCCGGCAAACGCCAGGTCAGCGGTGCCACGGATGTGTTCGCGCTGGGCTCGGTCATCGCGTACGCGGCCTCGGGCCGGCCCCCGTTCGGCGAGGAGTCGGGGCACGGCGTGCTGTACCGCATCGTCCACGAGCAGCCAGAACTGGGCCCGTTGCGCGCGCTGGATCCGGAGCTCGCCGAACTCGTCGAAGCCTGCCTCGACAAGGACCACGAGGGCCGCCCCACCGCCGCCGAACTCCAGGAACGCGCGGCGCGCCGTGGGCCGTTCGCCGCCCCGCTGTGGCCGGCGGCCATCACCGCGTGCCTCGCCGAGCGGGCCGCCTTCGCCGCCGACGTCCAGCGGATCGACGTACCGACGCTGCCGCTCACCGGTCAGCAGCCGGAGCGGGCCGCGGACGCGGGCGGGGTCCCCGCCACGGGCGCGGACGGCGTTCCCGTCCCGCACGAGGACGCGAAGGCCGCCTCCGTGGCCACCTCCGACGCGCGCCGGTCCGAGCGGCCCGAGCGGCGCCGCCGCACCCGGATCGTGCTGGCCGTGGTCCCCGTCGTCATGGTCGCGGGCGGGACGACCCTGGCCATCCAGTACCTGCCGTTCGCGTTCTCGCCGCCGGGGGGCGTCCAGGGCGGTCCTGCGGTCTCGGTCTCCGTGCCAGCCGGCGGCCAACCGGGCGGTACGACGGCGAGCGGCTCCCCGTCGGCTCCCGTGTCACCGGGTCCCGGGCAGTCCCCGGCCGCGGGCACCCCGGGGGCGGACGGCAAGGGCGGTGCCCGGACGGGCGCCCCCGCGGCCTCGTCCCAGACCCCCGGCGGCGCGGGCGCCGGTCCCGCTCCGGGCACCGCGAGCACCCCCGCCGGGGGCGCGGGCGGCGCCGCGAACGGCCAGGGCGGCGGCGCCTCCTCCGCGCCCCCGGCCGCCGGGACCTACCGGTTCAAGAACGGCAACGACGGCTCGTGCATCACCCAGGTGTACGGCTCGTCGGACTCCGGCGAGTGCTCGGACGCCTCGGCGAAGTGGACCGTACGCAGCACCTCGGACGGCGGTTTCCAGCTCGTCAACCGGCAGAGCGGCGGCTGCCTGTACTCCAACGGCCTCAACCAGGCCGTCTTCGTGGGCGATTGCGGGCAGGGCGCCGCCCGGTGGCGTACGGGCTCGGGCGGCAGCCTGCGCGCGGAGTACGGCGGCGGCTGCCTCGACCTCGGGATGGCCGGCGGCCTGAACACGAGCACGTGCGCGGGGACGGCGGCCCAGCGCTGGACGCGCCAGACGTAGACACCCCCTAGACCACTTCCCGCACCGTCGGGAAGTGGCAGGAGGCCACGTGGTCGGCCGCGTGCGCGGTCGGCTCCGGGACCTCCGTCTCGCAGCGCGCGCGCCGATCCGGGTCCAGCCCCGCGTACACCGGGCACCGGCCCCTGAACCGGCAGCCCTCGTAGCGCCGGGTGGGGCTCGGCGGGTCGCCCGCCAGCAGGATCCGGTCGCGCTGCCGCTCGCGCTCGCGTTCCGGGTCGGGCAGCGGCACCGCGGACAGCAGCGCCTGGGTGTACGGGTGGCGGGGGCGCTCGAAGACGTCCCGGACGGCCCCGGCCTCGACGGTCCGCCCGAGGTAGACGACGCTGACCCGGTCGGCGATGTGCCGTACGACGGACAGGTCGTGCGAGACGAAGAGGTAGGCGAGCCCCAGCTCCGACTTGAGCCGCCGCAGCAGGTTCAGGACCCCGGCCTGGACGGACACGTCGAGCGCGGAGACGGGCTCGTCGAGCACCAGCAGCTTCGGCCGCACGGAGAGCGCCCGGGCGATCCCGATGCGCTGGCGCTGTCCGCCGGAGAACTCGTGCGGGAAGCGTTCGGCGGCGCCCCGGTCGAGCCCGACCTGGTCGAGGAGTTCGGGCACCCGCCGGGCGGCGCTCACCCGGTCCGTCCCTTGTGCGCGGAGCGGTTCGGCGATGATGTCACCGACCGGCATGCGGGGGTCGAGGCTGGCCATCGGGTCCTGGAAGACGATCTGCACCTGGCCGCGCAGGGCCCGTCGCTCGGCCTTGGTCAGCGTGGCCGAGGACTTTCCGAACAGCTCGATCTCGCCGCCCTCGGGCCGGGCGAGGTGGAGGAGTTCGAAGAGGGTGGTGGACTTCCCCGAGCCCGACTCCCCCACCAGCGCGAGTGTCTCCCCGCCGCGGATGGCGAGGTCGACCCCGTCGACGGCGTGCACCGTCCCGATCCGCCGCTTGAAGGCGCTCCCCTTGAGCACGGGGAACGTCTTGACGAGCCCGGTCACCTTGAGCACCGTTTCCCCGGTGGCGCGCTCGGGCGCCGGCGGGATCTCGGGCACGGGGTAGACGTCGAGCACGCCGAGCCCCTTGTCCACGATCTCACCGGCACGGAGGCACGCGGCGAGGTGCTCCGCGCCCTCCGCAGGGCCGTCCGGCGCCACGGGCGCGAGGCCCGGGTCGCTCTGCGCGCAGCGGTCCTGGGCCATCGGGCAGCGCGGCGCGAAGGCGCATCCCGGCCCCGCCTGCCCCGCCGCGGGCGGCGATCCGGGGATGGGGACGAGCGCGCCGCCGCCCCCGTCGAGCCGGGGCACCGCCCCGATCAGCCCCATCGTGTAGGGCATCGAGGGGCGCCCGAACACCTCGGAGGCCGTGCCCGTCTCGACGATGCGCCCCGCGTACATGACCGCGACCCGGTCCGCCGTGCCCGCGATGACCCCGAGGTCGTGGCTGACCAGGACCAGCGCCGCCCCGGTCTCGCGCTGGGCCGTGCGCAGCACGTCGAGGATCTGCGCCTGGATGGTGACGTCCAGGGCCGTGGTCGGCTCGTCGGCGAGCAGGACGTCCGGGTCGTTGGCCATGGCCATCGCGATCATGGCGCGCTGCCGCATCCCGCCCGAGAACTCGTGCGGGAACGCCTGGGCGCGCAGGGCCGGTTCGGGTATGCCGACCAGGTCGAGGAGTTCCACCGCGCGCGCCCGGGCGCGGTCCCGCGAGACGTCCTGGTGGGCGCGGACCGCCTCCGCGATCTGGTCGCCGATCCGGTACACCGGGGTGAAGGCGGACAGCGGGTCCTGGAACACCATCCCGATGCGCTGCCCGCGCACCGCCGTGAGCGCGGTGTCCGAAGCGCCGACCAGCTCGGTCGGACCGAGCCGGACCGAGCCCCGTACGGCGGCGTTGGCGGGGAGGAGGCCGAGCATCGCGAGCGCGGTCGCGGACTTGCCCGAGCCCGACTCCCCGACCAGGCCCAGGACTTCGCCGCGGGCGAGGGAGAAGCTCACCCCGCGCACGGCGGGGACGCCGTCGAAGTCGACTTCCAGGTCCGTGACGGACAGCACCGCGCCGGTCGCACTCATCGGCCGACTCCCTTCGCTCCGGTGCGGGCGGGCCCGGGGGTGCGCTTCGACCGCGTCGACGTCGGGTCGAGCGCGTCCCGCAGCCCGTCCCCCACCAGGTTCACCGCGAGGACGAACACGATCAGCAGCCCGGCGGCGAAGAAGAACATCCACGGGTAGGTGACCGCCGCCCCCGTGGTGCTCGCGATCAGCGTGCCGAGCGAGACGTCCGGCGCCTGGACGCCGAACCCGAAGTACGAGAGCGCGGTCTCGCTCATCACCGCGCCGCCGACGGCGATCGTCGCGTCGATGATGAGGAACGAGGCGATGTTGGGCAGGATGTGCCGCCAGATGATCCGCAGCGGCCCCACGCCCATGTACACGGCCGCCTTGACGAACTCCCGCTCCTTGAGCGACAGCGTCATCGACCGCACCACCCGCGCCGTGATCATCCAGCCGAACACGGCGAGCAGCGCGACGAAGGCGACCCAGCCGCCGCCGCGCAGCCGCGGCGAGACGATCGCGATGATCAGGAACGACGGGAAGACGAGCAGCAGGTCCACGAAGAACATCAGCAGCCGGTCCGGCCAGCCGCCGAAGTATCCGGCGCAGGCGCCGACCAGGGAGGCGAGGACCGTCGAGAACAGTGCCACGAGCAGCCCGATGATCAAGGATTTCTGGAGCCCTCGGACGGTCTGCGCGAAGACGTCCTGGCCGATCCGGTTGGTGCCCCACCAGTGGTCGGCACCCGGCGCGGACCGCAGCGCGGTGTAGTCGATGTGGCTGTAGTCCCACGGGCTGACGAGCGGCCCGGCGAAGGCGAGCAGGAAGAGGAGCAGCAGGACGGCGGCGCCCCCGAGCGCGCTGCGGTTGTGCAGGAAGCGGCGCAGTACGACGGTGGTGCGCCCGGCGGGGCGGGCGACGCCCGGCGTGCCCGGGACGCTGCTCTCGATGACGGCGGTCATGGTCGGCGATCTCCTGGATCAGGCGTCTGGGTCAGGCGTGGCGGATGCGCGGGTCGAGCGCGGCGTGCAGCACATCCGCGAGGAAGCCGGACAGGAGCACCGTCACGGCGGCGAACACGTTGACGGCGACGACCGAGTTGACGTCGTTCTTGCCGATGGAGGAGATGAACCATTCGCCCATGCCGTGCCAGCCGAAGATCGTCTCGGTGAAGGTGGCGCCGGTGAACAGGGCCAGGAATCCGTAGCTGAAGTACGTCGACATGGGGATCAGCGCGGTCCGCAGGCCGTGTGTGAGCAGCACCCGGCGGCGGCTGAGGCCCTTGGCGGCGGCGGTGCGCAGGTAGTCCGATCCGAGCACGTCCAGCATGGTGGAGCGCTGGTAGCGGCTGTAGCCGGCGATCGCGCCGAGCCCGATGGAGATGGTGGGCAGCAGCAGGTGGACGCCCCGGTCCTTGAACACCGCCCAGAAGCCCGACTCGACACCGGGGGTCTTCTCGCCGGTGAACTGGATGACGTCGGTGCCGGTCCTCGTGTTGAACCAGATCGCGCCGATCTTGAGCAGAACGGCCAGGAGGAACACGGGAGTCGAGAGCAGCACGAAGGAGGTGAGCGTCACCATCCGGTCGGACAGGCGGTACTGGCGCACGGCCGTCCAGGCCCCGATGAGCACGCCGATCACGGTCCCGGCGATCGTACCGAAGAGCAGCAGCCGCAGGCTGACGCCGATCCGCCGCCCGAACTCGGCGCCCACCGAGGTCCCGTCGATGGTCTGCCCGAGGTCGCCGCGCAGGGCGTGTCCGGCCCAGGCCGCGAAGCGGGAGACCAGCGGGGTGTGGTCGTTGACGCCGAGCGCGGTGAGGTGGTGGTCCACCGAGACGGGTGACAGAGGGGGCTGCCGGCCCTCGTAGTACGCCCGCGGGTCGAGGGCGTAGGAGGCGAGCAGGTACGAGAGGCAGACGGCGGCCAGCAGCAGCACGGCGTAGTAGCCGAGCCGCTTGGCCAGGTAGGCGGCCACGGGGTGAACCTCCGCATGTGCTCGTGATCCACGGGGGATCGTCAGGACAACGCGACACCCGGAGGTGGCCCGGGGATCACGGCCGCGGCAGGTCAACCTGGCGAATTAGTCGGCTTGTTGACACAGCTTGACCGCTGTTTGTTGCGGACATGCTAAGAAAACATATCGGGATTCCAGCAGGCCTCCCCGCGGAGCGCAAGATCTCCTACGGTCGGCCCAGCCTGCGGTCCCGCACAGGCCGCCCACAACCGGAGGAAGTGTCCGATGCGCAGAACCACGGTCGTCGCCCTAGCAGCAGCCCTGTCGGCCACCCTGCTGGTGTCCGCCTGCGACTCCTCCGGCGCGGACGACGACGCATCGGCGAAGAAGGAGGCGGCGCCCGCCGTCGACGGACAGAACATCAACGCACAGCCGGTGAGCGCCCTCAAACAGGGCGGCTCGCTGAGGATCGCCATCGACCAGTGGATCACCCAGTACAACATCAACCAGGTGGACGGGCAGCAGGGCGACGGCGCGGAGATCGCCAGGGCCGTCCTGCCGCACCTCTTCTACGCGGACGCGAAGGGGGTCGGTCAGCCGAACCCCGCCTTCCTGGCCTCGGCGAAGGTCGTCTCGACCAGCCCTCAGGTGATCGAGTACCAGCTCAACCCGAAGGCGCACTGGTCCGACGGAACACCGCTGGGCTGGAAGGACTTCGAGGCGCAGTGGAAGGCGCTGAACGGCTCGGACAAGGCCTACGAGGCCGCCGACACCTCCGGCTACGACCAGATCGCGAAGGTCGAGCAGGGCGCCGACGAGCACGGGGTGAAGGTCACCTTCACCACGCCGTACGCCGACTGGCAGCGGCTCTTCGACCCGCTGTACCCGGCCGCCTATACCGACACCCCCGAGAAGTTCAACAAGGGCTGGGCGGAGAAGGCACCGGTCACCTCGGGCGCCTTCAAGGTCGGTACCTACGACAAGACCGCGCAGACCATCACGCTGGTCCCCGACCCGCAGTGGTGGGGGGACAAGCCCAAGCTGGACTCGCTCGTCTACCGCGTCCTGGACCGCTCCGCGCGCACCGAGGCCTTCCTCAACAAGGAGCTGGACGAGGCGCCCGCGCTGCTGCCCGAGGACTACAAGCGGCTGGTCAAGGACCCCGCGACGGACATCCGGCGCGGCGCGCGCTGGGACGAGGTGCACATCACCCTCAACGCCGCGCGCGGCCCGCTCCAGGACGTCAAGGTGCGCAACGCGCTCCAGGCGGCCATCGACCGCAAGGGCATCAACGCCAGCTTCGCCAAGGACCTCTCCTTCGAACTGAAGCCGCTGAACAACCACTTCTTCATGCCGAACCAGGCGGGCTACAAGGACAACTCCAGCGAGTTCGACGCCTACGACCCGGCGAAGGCGGCCAAGCTCCTCGACGAGGCCGGCTGGAAGGACGCGGGCCAGGGCAAGCCGCGGACCAAGGACGGCAAGGAGCTGACCCTGGACTACACGCTCAGCGCGGGCGGTTCCTCCGCACAGGAGGACCAGGCCCAGCTGGTGCAGCAGCAGTTGAGCGCCGTGGGCGTCAAGGTCGACATCAAGAAGGTCCCGGCGAACGACTACTTCAGCAAGTTCGTCAACACCGGGAACTTCGACCTCGTCAGCTTCCGCAACGTCGACGAGGCCTACACCTCGAAGCTCATCCCGGTCTTCCAGCAGCCGCAGGGCAACAACCTCTTCCAGAACTTCGGTTCGGTCGGCAGCCCCCGGATCGACGAGCTGCTGAAGAAGGCCGGCCAGACCACGGACCGCGCCGAGGCCCTGCGGCTCTACAACGAGGCCGACGCCGAGATCTACAAGCTGGGCCACTCCATCGAGCTGTACCAGCGCCCCGAGATCACCGCGGACCGCAAGGGCCTCGCCAACTTCGGCGCGGGCGGCCTCGCGGACGTCGACTACACGAAGGTGGGCTGGCAGAACTGACCCGGGCGGGGCGGCCCGGCGGTTCAGCCGGCCGGCGGCGGCAGCGGCCCGGGCCCGACCAGGGCACGGGCCGCCGCGAACTCTTCCCGGGCCGCCTCCTCGGCCACCTCCAGGTACGCGAAGGCGTCCTCCCCGATCGGGACGCGCAGCGGAGTGGCCGCCTCGGAGGCGACGAGCGCCAGCACGGTGTCGGCGAAGTCCTCCGGTCTCCCGTACTCCTGGTTGTCCTCCATCCCCCGGAACCCGTCGAGCATCTCGCCGGTCGCCTCCGCGTAGACCGGGAGGCGGTGCGCCGCCTCCGCGAGCGAGGCCCCGTACCGGGTGGCGAAGACGCCGGGCTCGGCGACCGTGACCCGTACGCCGAAGGGGGCGACCTCCGCGGCCAGCGCCTGGCTCATGCCCTCCAGGGCGTACTTGCCCGCGACGTAGGACGCCAGCCCGGGGAAGGCCATGCGGCCGCCGAGCGAGGAGACGTTGACGACATGGCCGTGGCCCTGGGCTCTCATCAGCGGCAGGACCAGGCGCGTCAGGCGCCAGGGTCCGACCAGCAGGGTCTCCAGCTGGTCGCGCAGCTCGGCGTCGCCGACCTCCTCGACCGTGCCGAAGAGGCCGCTGCCCGCGTTGTTGACGAGGACGTCGATCCCGCCCATGCGCTCCACGGCGGTACGGACGGCCCGCTCGCACTGGTCGGCGTCGCGCAGCTCCAGTTCGACCGGCGTGACCCGCCCGGGCCAGGCCCGGACCAGCTCCTCCAGGGCCGCGGCCTTGCGGGCGGTCACCGCCACCCGGTCGCCGGCGCGGGCCGCGGCCGTGGCCACCGCCCGTCCCAGCCCCGAGGAACACCCCGTCACCAGCCAACGACGCTCCATCGGATCCCCCTTCGACGTCCACACCGGCCGCCATGGTCACCGCGTCCCGCCCGGGCCGCACAGCCCCCGGTATCGGCGCACGGGAGCGCGGGGGCGCGAACCCCCGGCCCCCGCACGCCGCCCGCCGCCGCGGGCCCGGCACCCGGGACCGCAGGCGTCACCTCACGCGTCACAAGCGTCACCTCACGCGTCACAAGAGGCGTCACCAACCCCGGGAAGGTGCGGTGGTGACACTCTCGGCAGCGGGCCCCGCCGTCCCCGCCACCTCCGGCGTCACCGCGAGCGTGCTGCTCGGGCTGGCGGTCGTCCTCGCCGTCGCCCACCTCTTCGGCCGTCTCGCCCAGCGGGTCCGCCAGCCCGCCGTGATCGGTGAGATCGTGGCCGGCCTCGCCCTCGGGCCCAGTCTGCTCGGGCTGCTCCCGGGCGGCCTCTGCGACCGGCTGTTCCCCGCGGACGTTCGCCCGTTCCTGACCGTCCTCGCCCAACTGGGCCTCGTCCTCTTCATGTTCGGCGTCGGCTACCGGGTCGAACCCGCCCGGCTGCGGGGCTCCGGCCGACAGGTGGCGGCCGTGTCGCTGAGCTCGCTCGCCCTCCCCTTCCTGCTGGGCGCGGGCCTCGCGGTGGTCCTGGCGGCTCGCTCCACCACGGCGCGGCCTGCCCCGCACGGCCTGCCGGCCTCCGCCCTCTTCCTGGGCGTGGCGATGTCCGTCACCGCCTTCCCCGTGCTGGCCCGGATCATCGACGAGCGCGGCCTGAACCGGAGCCGGCTCGGCGCGGTGGCGCTCGCCTGCGCCGCCGTCCAGGACGTCCTCGCCTGGTGCGCCCTCGCGGGGGTCGTCGCCCTGGTACGGGCCACCGGCCGGGCGTCGCCGGTGTGGCCGGCCGTCGAGGCGGCCGTCTTCCTCTGCGCCCTGCTCTACGCCGTCAGGCCGGGCCTGCGGTGGCTGCTGGCGCCCGGGCGGCGCCGGGCCGGGGGGCCGTTCACGCACGCGGTCCTGGTCACCGGGCTGCTGCTGAGCGCGTGGGCGACGGAAGCGATGGGTCTGCACGCGGTCTTCGGTGCCTTCGCCTTCGGCGCGGTGGTCCCCCGCGGGCACGTCGACGCGGGCGCGCCGCAGGCCGCCGAGCGCATCGAGCAGACCAGCCTCCTGCTGCTGCCCGCCTTCTTCACCGTGACGGGTCTCTCGACGGACCTCGGGGGGCTCGGCCTCCAGGGCGCGCTCGTCCTGGCGGCCGCGGTCGTGGTCGCCTGCGCGGGCAAGTTCGCGGGCGCCTTCGGCGCGGCCCGGCTCACCGGGGCCCCGGCGCGCGAGTCGGCCGCCCTCGGCATCCTCCTCAACACCCGCGGGCTGACCGAACTGGTCGTCCTGAACGTCGGCCTCTCGCTGGAGGTCCTGGACTCCAGGACGTTCACCGCGATGGTCTTCATGGCGCTGATCACCACCCTGATGACCGGGCCGCTGCTGCACCTGGTCCTGGGCGGCCGGCCCGGGGACCAGGCCTAGGCGGCGCCGTCCAGCGCTCCTTTTGCGCCGCCCGGGCGGCTTCGGCGAGAGAACCCATGACCGCGGCACTAGACTGACCGGCTGTTTGGTGCTGGACCGGAACAACCCTGGCAAACCTGGGCTCCACCGGCGACCCGGACGTTTCCGGGACCGAGACGCGAGGGCCGATGGCAGCCACACCTGAGCACGGTGAACTGACACTGCTCGCCGACGGGACCGCCCTCGACGACGGCGAGGGGCACGGGGACGACGAGGGGCCCGGCGGCCACGGAGGCGACGGGGGGCACGGGGAGCCCGGCAAGTCCGCCCTGTTCTCCGCGGGCCCCCCCGCCCCGGCACGCACCCTCGTCGACATCTTCGAGGCCACCGTCCGGGCGTATCCCGACGAGCCCGCCCTGGACGACGGCACCGCCCGGCTGACCTACCGGGCGCTGGCCGCCGAGGTCGAGCGCCGCCGGCGCGCCCTCGCGGCCGCCGGGGTGGGGCTGGGCGACCGGATCGGCGTACGGGTGCCGTCCGGGACGAACGAGCTGTACGTGTCCATCCTCGCCGTGCTCGCCGCGGGCGCCGCCTACGTGCCGGTCGACGCGGAGGACCCGGACGAGCGGGCCGAGCTGGTCTTCGGCGAGGCCGGGGTGCGGGCGGTGCTGGGCGCCGGGCGCCGCATCGACGTCACCGGCCTGCCGGACGCCCCGGCCGCCGCCGCGCGGCCCGGCCCCGAGCAGGACGCGTGGATCATCTTCACCTCCGGCTCCACCGGCAAGCCCAAGGGCGTCGCCGTGAGCCACCGCAGCGCCGCCGCCTTCGTCGACGCGGAAGCCGCGCTGTTCCTCACCGAGGATCCGATCGGCCCCGGCGACCGTGTCATGGCCGGGCTGTCCGTCGCCTTCGACGCGTCCTGCGAGGAGATGTGGCTGGCCTGGCGCTACGGCGCCTGCCTCGTGCCCGTCCCCCGCTCCCAGGTGCGCAGCGGCGCCGACCTCGGCCCCTGGCTGATGGAGCAGGAGATCAGCGTGGTCTCCACCGTGCCGACGCTGGCCGCGCTCTGGGAGCCCGAGACCCTGGACGAGGTCCGGCTGCTGATCTTCGGCGGGGAGGCCTGCCCGCCCGAGCTGACCCAGCGCCTGGTCACCGAGGGCCGCGAGGTCTGGAACACGTACGGACCCACCGAGGCCACCGTCGTCGCCTGCGCCTCCCTGCTGACCGGCGCGGAACCCATCCGGATCGGCCTCCCGCTGAACGGCTGGGAGCTGGCCGTGGTCGACGAGTCCGGCGAGCCCGTGCCCATGGGCGGCAGTGGACAGCTCGTGATCGGCGGCGTCGGCCTGGCGCGCTACCTCGACCCGGCGAAGGACGCCGAGAAGTACGCCCCGCTGGAATCCCTCGGCTGGGAGCGGGCGTACCGCAGCGGTGACCTCGTCCGCGCCGAACCGGAGGGGCTGGTCTTCCTCGGCCGCGGTGACGAGCAGATCAAGCTCGGCGGCCGCCGGATCGAGCTGGGCGAGGTGGACGCCGCGCTGCAGGCGCTGCCGGGCGTGGCCGGAGCGGCGGCCGCCGTGCGCACGGCGCGCAGCGGCAACCAGCTGCTCGTCGGCTACGTCGTGACCCAGGAGGGCTGGGACCGGGCGGCGGCCACCCGGCGGCTGCGCGCCGAGCTGCCCGCCGCCCTCGTGCCGCTGCTCGCACCGGTCGAGGAGTTGCCGACCCGGACCTCGGGCAAGGTGGACCGCGACGCGCTGCCGTGGCCGCTGCCCGACCTGGAGACCAGCGGTCCCACCGAGCAGCTGTACGGCACCGAGGCCTGGCTCGCCGAGCAGTGGAGCGAGACCCTCGGCGTGGCCGTCACCGGCGGCGCCGACGACTTCTTCGCGATCGGCGGCAACAGCCTCGCCGCCGCCCAGCTCACCACCCGGCTGCGCACCCGCTATCCGCGGGCGGCCGTCCTCGACATCTATCAGCAGCCCACCCTGCGCAAACTGGCCCGGCGGCTGGAGAAGTCCGTACGGGACGACGGCGCGGCCCGCGTCGTCGCGCCCGTCCCGCTCCGCTCCCAGCTGGTGCAATGGTTCCTGCTGCTGCCGCTCTTCACCCTGGCCGGGCTGCGCTGGACCGTGCCGGTGCTGGCCCTGGGCAACGTGCTGCACTGGTTCGGCCCGTATCCGTGGGCGCCCACCGCCTCGTGGTGGCTGGTCGGCGCGGGCGCCGTGCTGCTGTTCAGCCCGCCGGGCCGGCTCGCGATCTCGGCGGGCGGCGCGCGGCTGCTGCTGCGCGGGGTGAAGGCGGGGCGCTACCCGCGCGGCGGCAGCGTGCACCTGCGGCTGTGGACGGCCGAGCGGCTGGCCGAGTACTCCGGCGCGACCTCGCTCAGCGGTTCCTGGCTGGAGCGGTACGCGCGGGCGCTGGGCGCCAAGGTCGGCCCCGAGGTGGACCTGCACTCGCTGCCCCCGGTGACGGGCATGCTCAAGCTGGGCCGCGGCTGCGCCGTCGAGTCCGAGGTGGACCTCTGCGGGCACTGGCTCGACGGGGACCGGCTGGAGATCGGCCCGGTCAAGGTGGGCGCGGGCGCGGTGGTCGGCACCCGCAGCCTGCTCTTCCCCGGTGCGCGGGTCGGCAAGCGGGCGGAGGTGGCCCCCGGCTCCGCGGTGGCCGGGCAGGTTCCCACCGGCCAGCGGTGGGCCGGGGCGCCCGCCGTCAAGCTCGGCAAGGCCAAGCGGAACTGGCCCGGGGACCGCCCGCCGCGCCCGGTCCGCTGGCGCGCCGCCTACGGGGCGGCCGGGTTCTGCCTCACGGCCCTGCCCGTGCTCGCCACGCTGCCCGCCCTGCTGGTGGCGAGCCGGTTCGTACCCGCCGACGCGGAGGCGGGCCAGGCGCTGCGCGGAGCCCTGCTCGCCGTGGTGCCCGCGGCGCTCGCCTTCGGGTGCGCGTACGCGCTGCTCCTGCTGGTCTCCGTACGGCTGCTCAGCCTGGGGCTGCGCACCGGGGTCCACCCGACACACAGCAGGATCGGCTGGCAGGCCTGGACGGTCACCCAGCTGATGGACCTGTCCCGCGAGACGCTCTTCCCGCTGTACGCCGGGCTGATCACCCCGGTGTGGCTGCGGCTGCTCGGCATGAGGATCGGCCGGGGCGCGGAGGTGTCCACCGTGCTCGCGCTGCCGAGCCTCACCACCGTGGGCGAGGGCGCGTTCCTCGCCGACGACACCCTGACCGCCCCCTACGAGCTGGGCGGCGGCTGGATGCGGATCGGGCACTCCGCGATCGGCCGCCGGGCGTTCCTCGGCAACTCCGGCATGACCGCGCCCGGCCGTACGGTGCCGGACGGCGGGCTGGTCGGCGTGCTGTCCGCGACCCCGAAGAAGGCCAAGAAGGGCAGCTCGTACCTGGGTCTGCCGCCGGTCCGGCTGCCGCGGTCCACCGCGGACTCCGACCAGAGCCGGACCTACGACCCGCCCGCGCGGCTGCTGTGGGCGCGCGGCCTGGTCGAGACGTGCCGGCTCCTCCCGGTGTTCTGTTCGGCCGCGCTGGCCGTCCTGACCGTGGCGGCGCTCTGCGCGCTGAGCACCTCGACCGCGCTCGGCGCGGGCGCGGCCGCCCTGCTGTCCGGAGCGGTCCTGCTCGCCGCGGGCCTCGTCGCGGGCGCGGTGACCGTGGCCGCGAAGTGGCTGCTGGTGGGCCGCCACCGGACCGGCGAGCACCCGTTGTGGAGCGGCTTCGTGTGGCGCAACGAACTGGCCGACACGTTCGTCGAGGTGCTGGCCGTGCCCTGGCTGGCCGGATCGGTACCCGGTACGCCGCTGCTGGCCCTGTGGCTGCGGGGGCTCGGTGCGCGGATCGGCCGGGGCGTGTGGTGCGAGAGCTACTGGCTGCCCGAGACGGACCTGGTGGCGCTGGGTGACGGGGTCAGCGTGAACCGGGGCTGCGTGTTGCAGACACACCTCTTCCACGACCGGATCTTGAGGACGGATACTGTGGTCCTCCATGAGGGCGCCACCCTGGGCCCGGGCGGAATCGTCCTGCCCGGGAGCACGGTCGGCGCCCACAGCACACTGGGTCCCGCCTCCCTCGTGATGGCCGGTGAATCCGTCCCCGCCGGCACCCGTTGGCTGGGCAACCCGATCGAGGCGTGGCGGACCTGAGAGGGCCCGGGCACAGCGCAGGGAACGGAAGCGTCCATGAGTGGCCAGACGACAGCGGCATCCGACCCGTACTTTCCGGCCAACGGTGACCCCCGCTACCGCGTGCACCGGTACGAACTCGCTCTGGAGTACCGTCCCCGCCCCAACCGGCTGGCGGGGACGGCCCGGATCAGCGCGATCGCCGGGCGGGCTCCGCTCTCCGAGTTCTTCCTGAACCTGGCCGAGTTCAAAATAGGGCGGGTCCTGGTCAACGGCCGGGCGTCGCACTCCACGCACCGGGGCGGCAAGCTCCTCGTCCGGCCCGCCAAGCCGCTGCCCGCCGGTACCGCGTTCACGGTGGACGTCCACTGGGTGGGCAACCCCAAGCCGGTGCGCAGCCCGTGGGGCGGCATCGGCTGGGAGGAGCTGACCGACGGCGCTCTCGTGGCCAGCCAGCCGGTCGGCGCGCCGTCCTGGTACCCGTGCAACGACCGGCCGGCCGACAAGGCCTCGTACCAGATCTCGGTCAACGTCCCCTCCGCCTACACCGTGGTGGCCGTCGGCCGGCTGCTCACCCGGACGACCAGGGCCTCCACGACCACGTGGGTGTACGAGCAGCCCGCGCCCACGTCCAGCTACCTGGTCGGGCTGTCCATCGGCATGTACCAGACGGTACTGCTGGGGGACCCGGGGCTCGGGGGCGTCCCGCAGAGCGCCCACGTCCCGGCGCACCTGCTGCCGCGGTTCTCCCGTGACTTCGCCCGCCAGCCCGAGATGATGCGGCTGTTCGAGGAGCTCTTCGGGCCCTATCCCTTCGGCGAATACGCGGTGGTCGTCGCCGACGAGGAGCTGGACGTCCCGGTGGAGGCCCAGGGCCTCTCCCTGTTCGGCGCCAACCACGTGGACGGCGCCCGGGGATCGGAGCGCCTGGTCGCCCACGAGCTGGCGCACCAGTGGTTCGGCAACAGCGTGACCATCGCCGACTGGCGGCACATCTGGCTGAACGAGGGCTTCGCGAAGTACGCCGAGTGGCTCTGGTCGGAGCGCTCCGGCGGCCGCAGCGCACACGAACTGGCCGCCGTGGCACACCGGTTGCTGGCCTCGCAGCCGCAGGACCTCACCCTGGCCGACCCGGGCCGGAAGCTGATGTTCGACGACCGCCTGTACCAGCGCGGCGGTCTCGCCGTGCACGCGCTCCGCTGCGCCCTGGGTGACCTCGCGTTCTTCCGGATGCTGCGCGAGTGGGCCACGGCGCATCGCCACGGCGTGGTGAGCACCGCCGTTTTCACCGCCCACGCGGCCCGTTACGCGACGGAGCCGGTGGACGACCTGCTGGCCGCCTGGCTGTACGAGCCGTCCCTCCCGCCCCTGCCGGTACCGGCCGGACGCCCGTCGGCACCGGCGCCGGCGCGGCCCGCGTACCCGCCGACGAACGGCGAGCACGCGAGCCACGGCCGGTGACCCGGGCGGATTCAGGTCAGTTGTTCGAGCCGACCGTGTTGTTGTGACCGGCGTTGAAGACGTCGTCAGCGGCGAACTGGCCCCAGTTGCCGAAGACGAAGGTGTACGAGGCACCCTCGGGCACGGTCACATTGACATCGGCGGCCGCGGCGGAGGCACCGCCCAGGACGATGACGAGCGCGGCGGCGGCGGTCAGTACGGCGGAAACAGAGCGCACGGAAAGGCCTTTCGTAGGTCGGACGAAGGGGCACGGGTGAACAACCCCGCCCGGCGAACGGACGGGCCCCCAGTCAAGGAGCACCCACCGCACATCGCCCGCAGGCACTCCGGCCCGCCCCCCAGAGCAACCGCTTTGTACCAGCGCCGGGTGGGAACCACGCCTTCCGGATATCCACTCCTCCTGGGTGACGACGTTCCGTCCCTTGGAGGAGTGACCACCTTGAACACCTCGGACACCTCGGACAAGACCCCGTCCCGCCGCAGGGTGCTCGCGTGGGGAGCCGGGACCGGAGCCGGAGCCGCGCTGGCCCTCGGCCCGGCGACGAGCGCGAGCGCGTACGCCGCCACGCCCGGCGGCGGCGGCGCCCCGCTCGCCCGTGAGCTGGCGGCCCTGGAACGGCGGCACTCCGCCCGCCTGGGGGTCTACGCCCACGACACCGCGACCGGCCGGAGCGTGCGGTACCGCGCCACCGAGCGCTTCCCCCTCTGCTCGGTCTTCAAGACGCTCGCGGTCGCGGCCGTGCTGCGCGACCTCGACCGCGACGGGGACTTCCTGGCCCAGCGCATCCGGTACACCCGAAAGGACGTCACCGACTCGGGGTACGCGCCGATCACGGGCACGCCCGAGAACCTCGCCGCCGGCATGACGGTGGAGGACCTCTGCGCCGCCGCCATCCGCTACAGCGACAACGCGGCGGCGAACCTCCTCCTCCGCGAGCTGGGAGGGCCCGCCGCGGTCACCCGGTTCTGCCGCTCGATCGGAGACGCTACGACGCGCCTCGACCGCTGGGAGCCCGAGCTGAACTCGGCCGAACCGTGGCGTACGACCGATATGACCAGCCCCCTCGCCATCGGGCAGAGCTACGCGCGCCTCGCGCTGGGCGACGCCCTCCCGGCCCGGCAGCGCGAGCGGCTCACCGGGTGGCTGCTGGCCAACACCACGGGCGCCGCGAAGCTGCGGGCGGGCCTGCCGTCCGACTGGACCGTCGCGGACAAGACCGGGAGCGGCGCGTACGGAACCAGCCACGACGTGGGCCTCGTCCGGCCCCCGCACCGGCCGCCCCTCGTGATGGCCGTCCTGACGACGAAGCACGAGCCCGCGGCCCCGGCCGACAGCGCCCTGATCGCCGAAACGGCCACCCTGCTGGCGGCGGCGCTGGGCTGAGCCGGGTGGGGCCGGGTCGGGTTGGATTGGGCTGGGTTGGGCTGGGTTGGGCTGGGTTGGGCTGGGTTGGGCTGGGTTGGGCTGGGTTGGGCTGGGCTGAACGGGGCGGGGCCGGCCCGGGTCGGCGTCGACGAGACCGCCCTCGCTCTCCCGCCGTTGGCAGTCGGCGGGAGCGGTCGGAACCCCCCGAGTGCCGCCGCGTCCCTCCATAATCGCCAAGGAACTGCCTGCCCCGTCGAAAGGCGCCCTTCAATGACCACCCCGCGGGACTTGTTGATCGTCACCATGGACATGAAGTCCAGCCGCCCCGTCGAACAGGGCGAGCTGTCGCTCGCGCTCGCGGGCGCCGAACTGCTCGAGCTCCTCGCCTCCCGGGCCATCGCGCTGGACGGGGATCACATCGTGCCGGGTGACCTGCCCGCCCCGGCCGACGACCGCCTGTTGGACGGGGCGGCCTCGTCGCTCGTCCGGGAGGCGCCCCACGAGTCGGTCACGGACTGGCTGTGGCGCCGGGGCCGCGGCCTCTCCGCGGCCTACCGGGCCGAACTCGAAGCGGAGGGGCAGCTCGTCCGGGAACGCCGCCGCGGGATCTCCTTCCGCGCCGGTCAGCCGGTGCTGGCCGATTCGCCCGCGCGCCGACGGGCCGGGGACCGCTGGGCGTCGGACGACCCCGTCCTCGCCACCCTCGCGGAAGCCGTCGGGGTGCAGCCCCGCGGCGAGCGGACGGACGACGCGCCGGACGTGAGCGACGACGCCGTCGCGACCGTACTGGCCGCCGTCAACGACGCGCTGGTGGAGCTGGCGGCCGTACGGCAGCGCCGGGCCATCGAGGACGCGGCCTTCGACAACATCTGGCGCGGCAGCGGCGGCTGACGGTCCGGGGGCGGTCGCGGTGGCCGTGGCCGTGGTGGCGGCTGTTGCCGTGGTGGCGGGGGGTGCGGTGGCGGGGGGTGCGGTGGCGGTGGCGCGTCAGCCGGTCACGTGCTCGCCGCACCGCCCGCCGTGAGCCCGTCGATCATGCGGTCGAGGAGGCGCTCGAAAGCGGCGTCGGGCCCGGCGTCCTCCGGGGCCGACGCCGACGCCGACACCAGGGCCGCGGCGAGCCTGGGGTACCTGCCGCTGAGGGCCACGCCCTGCAGGTAGCGGGCCTGCGCGTCCTGGAGTTCGCTGGAGGTGCGGCCCGCGGCCACGGTCGCCTGCTCCTGGGCGAGTTCGTACGAGACGTGGCCGGCCACGAAACCGGTGAGCAGGCTGAACGCCTCCAGCCCTGCCCCGGCCTCCAGGCCCGCCGCTTCCAGTGCGCCGAGCGCGTACTCCAGGACCGTCAGCGTGCGCGGGCCGAGCGTCTGCCGGGTGTGCAGCGCCGCGGGCAGCCACGGGTGGCGCCGCATGATCGCGCGCTGTTCCCGGGCGAGGCGCCGCAGGTCGGCGCGCCAGTCACCGGACGGTCCGGGCGGAAGCCGGTGGTCACCGCTGACGTGGTCGACCATGAGCTCCAGCAGCGTCTCCTTGTTGGGGACATAGCTGTAGAGGGACATCGTGCCGGCGCCGATCCGGGACGCGATGGCGCGCATCGTGACGGCGCCGATCCCTTCGGCGTCGGCGATGGCCACCGCCTCGGCGGTGATCTCGGCGCGGCTGTGCGCGGGCGGCCGCCCGCGTCGCGGGCCTTCGGTCTGCGACCAGAGCAGCTCCGGATCCACCCCGGCCGCGCGGCCGGACGCACCGGACGCGTCTGTACGGGCCACTGCGGCCCTCCCCTCTCTCCTGTTGCCCCATCCAACCATCCTGTATTCTCGTACAACGTACGAGAAGTACGGGGAACTCAGCAATCCAGCAATCCAGCAATCCAGGAATCGGGGCACAGTGACCACCGCCAAGACGCCCACCGACACGACCGTGGCCGCGACCACCACCGGCGCCGCGACCACCACCGCCGCCACACCCCGCCCGTCGGCGAAGAAGCCGCCCCTGTCCGTGCGGTTCGCGAGGCGGTCCATGCGGGGCCTGCCTCCGAAGCTCCACGACATCGCGTGCGAAACGGATCTCGTCGTTCCCGCCGCGGACGGCAGCCCGCTGCTGACGGATCATTACTTCCCTGTGTCCGACGGCGATTTCCCCACGCTCCTGATCCGTTCTCCGTACGGCCGCGGCTTCCCCTGGGCCCCGATGTACGGCGTGCTCCTGGCCGAACAGGGCTTCCACGTCGTCCTGCAGAGCTGCCGCGGGACCGGTGGTTCCGGCGGCGCGTTCCACCTGTGGCGCAACGAGGCCGCGGACGGTCACGCCGCCGTCGCCTGGCTGCGCCGCCAGTCCTGGTTCTCCGGTGTGCTGGGGACGATCGGACCCAGCTACCTCGGGTACGTCCAGTGGGCGCTCGCGCTCGACCCGCCGCCGGAACTGCGGGCGATGGTGGTCCAGGTCGGCCTCCACGATCCGCACCGCCTCTTCCACAACGAGGGCGCGTTCGCCTTCGAGAACTCCCTCGTCGTCGGCGTCGGGATGACGAACCAGCACCGGGGGCTGGGGCGCTTCGTCGGGGCCACCGTGCGGCTGATGCGCCACCTCCGCGGGATCACCCGGTCCCTCCCCCTCGCTGAGGCGTACGTCCCCGGCCTGGGCGGGCGGGTCCCGTTCCTGGACGAGGTGATGGCCCACCCCGAGGCGGCCGACCCGCACTGGCGGGGGGCGGACGTGGGAGCCGCCGCCGACCGTCTGGCCGTTCCGACCAGTCTGATCGGGGGCTGGCACGACGTGCTCCTCGACCAGAACCTGGAGCAGTACGACAGGCTGCGGCGCGCCGGCTGCGAGACCTCCCTGCTCGTGGGCCCCTGGACGCACACCTCCGCACTGCAGCAGGGCTGGCCCGAGGTCTTCGCCGAGAGCCTCGCCTGGCTACGGGCCCACCTGTGCGGGGACCCGTCGGGCCTGCGGACGACGCCGGTACGGGTGCACGTGGGCGGCAGCGAGGAGTGGCGCGACCTCCCCGACTGGCCGTCGGCGGGGGCGGGCCGGCGCTGGTACCTCGACGGCGACGGCACCCTGGACGACCGGGCCGCCGGGGGCGATGGCGGGGCCGGGGGCGGGGACGCGTCCCCGGTGCCGTTGGGGGCCTTCCGTTACCTCCCCGCGGACCCGACCCCCTCGGTCGGCGGCCCGCTGCTGTCGGCCAAGGCCGGTCGCCGGGACAACACCGCCCTGGAAGCGCGGGAGGACGTACTGACCTTCACCACCGCCCCGCTCACCGAGCCGGTGCACCTCCTCGGGCCGGTCAGCGCGGAGCTGAGCGTCAGCGTGGACACCGGCCACGCCGACGTCTTCGCCAGGCTCTGCGACGTCGATGCCGACGGCCGGTCGACCAACGTCTGCGACGGGATACGACGCCTGCGCCCCCCAGCGGAATCCCCCTCGTCCGCGACCGCCATGACCCCGGTCACGGTGGCGATGAGTTCCACCGCCCACCACTTCCCCGTCGGGCACCGGATCCGCCTGCAGATCAGCGGCGGCGCGCACCCCCGCTTCGCCCGCCACACCGGCACGGACGAACCCCTCGCGACGGCCACCCGGCTCGTGCCGTCCGAGATCTCGCTCCACCACCCGTCCGCCCTCGTTCTCCCCACCGTCCGCGAGGAGCCCCCGGCCGCCGGGTGATCAGCGCCGTGCGGAGATGACGATCAGGAGTGACACGAGGCCGGTCACCACCAGGCTCCCGATCAGGACCAGGCCCACGCCGACGACGTAGAGCCCGCTGGAGTCGTCCGACCAGTCGTAGGCGGCGGCCACGGCCAGCCCGGTACTGGTGCCGAGCACCGCGGCCGCGACGTGCCCCCGGGAGGCCGCCCAGTACACCGGCGCCAGCAGGGTCAGCCCGAGCCCGATGACCTGCCACGCCTCGTACGGACCGGTCGTCGAACCGTCCGGGTGCACGTCGCGGTGCTGGTCCCAGCCGAGCCACGCACCCCACATGGCCATCGCCACCACCGCCGCCACGACGCCTGCCCACAGGGGGTGGGCCGCTTCCCCCAATCGTTTGCGCATGCCCCCAGTGTCACGGCTCACGGCCGCCCCGATCCGGCGATGCCGGTCCGTTGGTCACCACGCCGAATCCACAGAAGGGCGGCCGCCAGCAGTGCGGCACCTCCCAGCAGCCAGGGCAGGGAAGGGGAATCCGACGGAAGGAACCCGATGATCAAACCGGTGAGAGCGCCCGCCAATTGCAGGGCGAGGGACTGTACGGACAGCGCGGTGGCGCGGCCCGCACCCTCGACACGGCGGTGCAGGATGTCGTTCTCGCTCGGTCCCGCGGCGCCGAGCCCCAGGTAGACGAGGCCGTAGCCGACGCCCGCGAGGACCGTGGACGCCGCCCCCGTGAACGCCGCGGTGACCCCGAGCAGGAGCAGACCGCCCGCGGCGGCGCCCAGGCTCACCATGACGGCCCGCTCGCCGCCGGCCGCGAGGCGTGCGGTCAGCGGCGCGAGGTGGCTGCCGACGGCGGAGCACACGAAGCCCGCGCACGCGAGCGCGGCGAAGAGCACCGCGCCCGACTCCGACGCACCCGTGAGAGCCGCGGCCCGGCCCGGGGTCAGCAGTTCGATCGCGGCGAGGGCGCCGCCGACGGCCCCCGTGCTGAGGAGGACCCTGCGGACCAGCGCGTCGCGCCCGCCCAGGCGCAGTCCGCCCGCGACGGTGGCCGGGATGCCGCGGAGTACGTCGCCCAGCGCGGCCGCCGGCCGGGGCGGCTCGGGCAGCGCGGTCAGCACGTACAGCACGAAGGCGGCTTCGACCGCCGCCCCCAGGAGCAGCGGCACGGAAAGGGGCAGGACCAGTCCGGAGGTCGCCCCGCTCAGCCGGGCACCGAGACCGGGGCCGAGTCCGATCAGCCACGGCACGGCTCCGCCGAGCAGAGTGCCCGCCGCGAGCGCGGCGGAGGTCGCGGAGGAGCCGCGGGCCAGCCCGGTCCGCAGATCGGCACCGGGCCCGGAGCCTGCGTGGACGGTGTCGACGTACCAGGCTTCGGCCGGCCCGCTGGAGAGCGCCCGGCCCGCGCCCATCAGCACCATGCCTAGCCCGAGCAGCCAGCCGGTGGTACCGAGCCCGAGGAGGATGAGGGCGATCAGGTTCAGCGCGCCGGCGCAGGCCAGGACGGCCCGGCGTCCGAGGACGTCGGACAGTCCGCCGGTGGGCAGTTCCAGCGCGGCGGCGGTCAGGGAGTGCGCGGCGAAGAAGCCGGCGATGCCCGCCATGGCCATTCCGCGCTCGGTGAAGAGCAGGATCAGGGGCGCGATGGTCAGCCCCAGGGGCAGCCAGAACCACGCGCAGACCGCGACGTAGCGGCGGCGAGCGGTGCCCGCGTCCAGCGGGCGGGCGGTGTGGGCGTCTTGGCGTGGTGCGGTGCGTATGTCCAGCGGGCCGGTCATGACGCGCCCCCGGCGTCGGCGCCCGCGGGGGCCTGGGCGTCCGCTTCCGCCACCCCGGGGTCGCGCGGGGCCAGCGGCAGCCCGGCGGTGAGGAGGACGATCTGCGCGGCGCGCGGATCCGCCGCGTCGCGGGCGGTGAGCCCGGCCAGGGTCCGGCCGACCACCTCCCAGAGTTCGGTGAGGGACTCGGGGGTGAGGCGCGGCATGAAGTCGCTGATCCCGGACGGCTCGACCCACTCCCGGCCGAGCCGTCCCTCGGCGAGGTCGGCCTCGTGCCGGGCCAGAGACGCCGCCAGGTGCTCGATCTGGGTCCTGCGCGACAGGCTGACGTAGGCACGGCTGCCCGGTGAGTCTTCCATGGCCGCACCGCTCCAGGTGGTCGCCGCGTGCACCGCCTGCCAGCGACGCTCCCGCCCGTCGCGATGCTCGGCCTCGGCGACGAACGCGTACTTCGCCAGCACCCGCAGGTGATAGCTGGTGGAGGCGGACGACTCCCCCGTCCTGACCGCGAGTTCACTCGCGGTCGCCGGTCCGTCCTGCCGGAGCATCCCGAGCAGGCGGATGCGCAGGGGGTGCGTGAGGGCCTTCAGGGCTGCCGCGTCCTGCTCGGGATCGAGCACGCGCTTCCGCTCTTCGCTGATCATGAACGGGAGAGTAGAACGCTCCGAAGGTTTCCAAAAGTATTTTTGCAGAATTTCTTTGGGAACCACGCCGTACCCGTACCGTGTCCCCCGTGATCACCACGAAGGCGCGCGTCGAGGCGCTGCTCGCCGACATACCGGAGCTGGCGCCGTACGTGCGCGAGGCGACGCTGCTGCGGCCGACGGCGGGGCGGCCCACCGCGCTCGACAGCCATGTCGGCGGGCCGTTGCGGTGGCCGGTCGGCGAGCCGTGGCCCGTGTGCGAGGGGCCGCACCTGGCCGAGGTGCGGGAGAAGCTCTCCGCCGCGGACCGGGAGACCTTGCGGCAGATCGACCGCGCCATGCGCGAAAGGCGGGCGGGCAGGCCGGACTCCGCGTACGAGGTCACCCACGAGGAGGCCGAAGTGCAGGCCCTCATCATGGACGGCGCCGGCATGCTCGACATGGTCACCTGGGAGCTGGTCCGGCACGTACCGGTCCCGATCGTGCCCGGCGTGCCGATGGTCGCGGTCCTCCAGCTCCACGCGCGGGACGCACCGACGCTCGACTGGCCGCGGGGCACGGACGTACTGCAGATCCTGTGGTGCCCGCAACAGCACACCGACCTGCCCGGGCAGCCGCACTACGGGGGTTGGGGGCCCGCGGTCCAGCTCCACCACCGCTCCGCGGGGACGCTCACGGCCCCGGCCCCGGCCCCGGCCATCGCACCGGTGGACGCGGTGGACTCGTACCTGCCCCAGCCGTGCGTACTCGACCCCCTGGCCGTGACCGACCTCCCCGACCAGGACGAGCTTCCGGAGGAACTCCTGACCCGGGCCGAGGCCTGGGCGGAGGCCCGCGAGGCCGAGTACCACCGCGAACTCTCCTGCCAGGAGGGCTGGAAGGCCGGCGGCTGGCCGAGCTGGCACCAGACGGACCTGGTACCGATCGACTGCCCCGTCTGCGGCGCCCGGAACCACCTGCTCCTCACCCTGGACAGCGGCCACGCCCCGGGCCTCGGCGTCGGCGGCTTCGGTGAACTGCGCGTCTTCACCTGCCCCACGGACGCCGCACACCCCTTCCACCTGAACATCCAATAGCCCGGTAGCGGCCCCGTCCTTCAGTTCTCCATGAGTCGGAGGCGCCAATACCCCCAAGCACTCAGTGGAGTTGCCAGGACCTGGGCGCCCGGGGGGCGGAGGGCGTCATCCTGGGGTGCACCGAGATCGAGCTCCTCATCGGCTCCGAGGACAGCCCCGTACCGCTCTTCCCCACCACCCGCCCGCACGCGGAGGCAGCGGTCGACGCGAGCCTCACCGACCGGGGCGACACCCGGAGGTGAATGTGGGCGGGGGCGGCAACCGACCGGTTGCCGCCCCCGCCCACCTTCACGTCCGCGTCCACCCGCGTCAGGCGGGCGTCACACGCGGTGCGGGCCGTCGTAGTACCCGCCGACCTGGCGGTGGTAGTCCAGGTCACCGAGGTGCTTGTCCTTGTCGAACTCGGGAGCATTCTTGATCTGCTCCTTCGTCCGGTCGACGAAGATCTTCCGCTCCTCGGCGTCGATGCGGCCGACCGTGCCCGCCGGCAGCAGGACTTCCTTGCCGAAGATCCACGGGCCGGTGTCGACCACGATGTACGCGGAGCCGACCTCCTCCGAGTGCTTGTCGACCTTGCCGATGGAACCGTCCGTCGCCTCGACCTTGTAGCCCGTCAGATCCGTACCGGCCAGGTGCCCGGACGTCTCGCGGTAGCCCCACACGTTCTCAGTCATGCGAAAAACAACTCCTTCGGTCATCAAAGGGACAGGAGAGGCGGGAGGGGATCGAATGGAATGGAATCGACTGGATTCCGCCCCCAACTCCCTTTCTCGAGTCCATTTCCCAGCTCGCTTTTCCGGATTCTTTTCAGGCTCCCTTTCGGGCTCCCTTTCCGCTGACACGGAAGGGAACCGCGGGCCACCGCCATACCTTGCTTGTATTACCAGCTTGCTTGTACTACCGGCTCGCTTGTACTACCAGCGATACCAGCGACCGCTGCCGCCCTTCGGGCGGGCGACGAAGCCCACCAGCCAAAGGACCAGGACGGCGATAGCCACCCACCAGAGAATCTTCACCGCGAAACCCGCGCCGAAGAGAATCAGAGCCAGTAGAAGAACGAGAAGCAGGGGAACCATAGTTATCAACCTCCGAAGCGACTTCTGCCCGACCATGGCCCGCTCATGCGTGCGAATCCCGCCTGTTTTTCGCCGCCGAAACCGGGCAGCAGAATCGGTCGCGGATCACGCGGCGGGCGGGAACCTGTCCCACGCGCGGTGTTCACCCAGGGCTGCGGTGACCGCGTCCACGACCGTCGTGACGTCCTCGTGCACGGCGACTCCGGGTTCGTCCGCGCCGATTCCGGCGGCCTCGATGAGGCGCCGCCCGTCGTTCCAGGCGCCGATGGCCTTGCCGTGCCGGTAGGCCTCGGTCATCAGCAGGAGGACGCGGGGGTCGGGGCCCTGCGGCGGGACGGCGGTACCGGCCTTCGCGTCGCGCGCCCCGTACGCGTCGGCGCCCGCCGCGGGGGTGCCCGCGAACACGAGGGCGTCGAACTCGACCGAGCGGGCGGTGGCGAAGGTGCGCTGCACCGCGATCGGATCGCCCTCGGGGCCGAGCGTGCCGCCGACCGGGGCGATGACGAGGGGCACCATGCCCGCGTCCAGGATCTTCTGCCGGAGGGTCCGTACGCCGTCCAGGTGGGCGCTCGCGTCGGTGACGATGCCGATCACGCGGCCGTCGGTCGGCCAGGTGCGGCCCAGCTGCGAGAGGGCCGGGCTGGGATCGGCTCCGACCAGCGGCACGGTGGCCTGCGGGGCCGGCAGGCCGAGGCCCGTGGCGACCTCCTCGCACAGCTCGGGGTCGATGTTCGCCAGGACCTTCAGGGTGCGTTCCTTGACGGCCTGCTCGAGGCACTTGTTCAGTTCGAAGGTGTAGGCGGCGATGATGTGTTCGCGCTCGGGCGGGCTCATGCTGAGCCAGAAGAGGCGGGCCTGGGTGAAGTGGTCCGAGAAGGAGGCCGGGGCCGCCCGGACCTTGCTCGCTTCCGGGATCTTGACGGGCGTCTCGATGAAGGCGCTCGTGTCGGCTCCCGCGAGGAACGGGCAGCCTCCGTCGAGGCTGTTGGGGCGGTAGGGGGCCACCCCGGTGTGCACGGCGCTCTGGTGCATGCCGTCGCGGAGCATGTCGTTGACGGGAGCGTGCGGCCGGTTGATGGGGATCTGGCCGAAGTTGGGGCCGCCCAGACGGCTGATCTGGGTGTCCAGGTAGGAGAACAGCCGCCCGGCGAGCAGCGGGTCGTCGGTGACGTCGATGCCCGGCACCAGGTGGCCGGGGTGGAAGGCGACCTGCTCGGTCTCCGCGAAGTAGTTCCTGGGGTTCGCGTTCAGGGTCATCAGCCCGATGGGCTGCACCGGCGCCAGCTCTTCCGGGACCATCTTCGTGGGGTCGAGGAGGTCGATGCCCTCGAACATCTGGTCCTCGGTGTCGGGGAAGACCTGGATGCCCAGCTCCCACTGCGGGAACGCGCCCGATTCGATGGCGTCGGAGAGGTCCCGGCGGTGGAAGTCGGGGTCCATCCCGTTGATCAGCTGCGCTTCCTCCCACACGAGGGAGTGCACGCCCAGCTTCGGCTTCCAGTGGAACTTCACCAGCACGGTGTCCCCGGCCGCGTTGACCAGGCGGAACGTGTGGACCCCGAAGCCCTCCATCATCCGGTAGGACCGCGGGATCCCCCGGTCGGACATGTTCCACAGCGTGTGGTGGGTGGCTTCGGTGTGCAGGGACACGAAGTCCCAGAACGTGTCGTGCGCGCTCTGCGCCTGCGGGATCTCGCGGTCCGGGTGCGGTTTGGCCGCGTGCACGATGTCGGGGAACTTGACGGCGTCCTGGATGAAGAAGACGGGGATGTTGTTGCCGACGAGGTCGAAGGTGCCTTCCTCGGTGTAGAACTTCGTCGCGAAACCCCGGGTGTCGCGGACCGTGTCGGCGGAGCCTCGCGAGCCCAGGACGGTGGAGAACCGCACGAACACCGGCGTTTCGACGTCCTTGGCCAGGAAGGCCGCCTTGGACACCTCGGCGGCCGTGCCGTACCCCTGGAAGACGCCGTGCGCCGCCGCGCCCCGCGCGTGCACCACCCGCTCCGGAATCCGCTCGTGGTCGAAGTGTGTGATCTTCTCCCGCAGGTGGTGGTCCTGGAGCAGGACCGGCCCGCGCGCCCCCGCCTTCAGGGAGTGGTCGGAGTCGTACAGCCGCGCGCCCTGGGCCGTGGTCAGGTAGGCGCCGCTCTGGGCCCGGCGCGCCTGGTCCGCTCCCGTGGCCTGACCCGTCGGGCTCACCGTCTCGGGGCCCTGCTGATCCGCCTTCGGCGGCAGCGGCTGGGCGGGCCGGGCCGGCTCGCCCGGCAGGCCGCCACCGGCCGGTTCGGAGGCCTCGCTGGTGCGCTTCGTGGTCATCTCTTCTCCCAGGGGACGATCGACTGGACGCTTCACCCATGACCGGGGAGCGTCCGCTCTCAAACGGGGCCGGGTGTTTCTCACCCGCCCTCACGGCAGTCGCCCATCGGCCTCACGGCGGGGCGTGTCCGTCGCTTACCCCCTCCGCGGGAATGAACCCCGTGATTCAGGACGATTCGGTGAATAGGACGCATAGGATCGCCTGGCCGGGCTTCAGCCGAGGTGCTGTTCGAGCCAGTCCGCCGCGGTGCGCCGGTACAGGCGCCGGTTGTCCGCCCGCAGGAACTCGTGTCCTTCGTTGCGCAGCGTCAGCTGTCGCGCCGGCACCCCGCGCTCGCGCGCCGCGCGGACGAACTGCTCCGACTCCGTCGGCGGCACGTTGGTGTCGTGCTCGCCGTGGACGGCCAGGACCGGAGCGCGCAGCTGGTCGACCCGGCTCATCGGGGACAGACCGCGGAGCAGCTCCCGGTCGTGTTCGGGGTGGCCGTACTTGGCGGCGGCGGACTGGGCGATCCACGGCTCCGTACCGGCGAAGAAGGTGGCGAAGTCCGACATCCCGCAGACCGCGACCCCCGCACGGAAGAGGTCCGGGTGCCACACCAGGGAGGCCATGGTGAGGTAACCGCCGTACGAGCGCCCCATCACCCCGAGCCGCAGGGGGTCGGCGTACCCGAGCGAGACGACGTGCGCGGCGCAGTCGGCGACGTCCTCGATCGCCGCGAACCGGCCGGCGCCGAGGTCGGCGTCCACGAAGGACCGCCCCCAGCCGGAGGACCCGCGGACGTCGGGGGCGAACACGTCCAGGCCCCGGCCGAGCAGCTCGTGGTACAGCGGGTTGAACACCGGCCGTTCCTGTTCCTCCGGGCCGCCGTGCAGGTGGACGACGCACGGGGCGGGCCGGCCCGGGTCCCGGTCGGGCGCGCGGTAGTACCAGCCGCCGAGCACCAGCCCGTCGCGGGCCCGGCAGCGCAGGGGCACGGGGCGTACGGGCGCGGGGCCGGGCGGGGCCGCTTCCTCGTCCCGGGCCGACCAGCCGGTGCGTACGGGCAGGAGGGCCCCGTCCCATTCCCAGATCCCCGGCCGTCGTTGGGAGCCCGACAGGGCGGCGAAGAGTCCGCCGCGCTCCACGGGCGCGATCCGGGTCACCACCTCGTGGGGCAGGACCGGGCGGTTCCGCGGTCCGGTGTCGGGGTCGGTGGGGGCGAGGGGCAGGGCCACGCTCTCCAGTTCCGTCGCGCCGTGCGCGTTCCACGCGAGGACGGCCCACCGGCCGTGGTCGGGCACGCTCAGCAGGTCGAGCGCGGACTGCGCCCGCTCGGCCGCGACGCTGACGCCCCGGCCCGCGCCGTCCTCGTCCAGCCGGACGCGCAGGAGGGCCGCGAACTCCCGCTCCGCGTCGCTGCGCAGCCACAGCGTCCGCGCGTCGGCGGAGAACCGGCCGATCCACGGGTCCCCGTCGGCGACGTGCAGCGAGAAGGCGGTGCGGCCCGAGAGCGTGTCGAGTACGAAGCCTTCCCGGCGGCCGCGCGGGCCGCGCCGGACGAGCGCGAAGCGGCCGTCCGCGCTCGTGTCGCACACGCGCAGCGAGGCGGCTCCCTCCTCGCGGTACAGCAGGACGGGTGCGTGCGCCCCGTCCGGCCGACCTGTCCGGGGACACGGCGCTGCGCGCGGCCCGGGAGGAGTTCCTCGCCGCCGAGGACGCGAAGCACCCGCGGCTCGCCGAGGTCCGCG
>NZ_JBEOXE010000054.1:0-50941 GCF_040296485.1 Streptomyces sp. NPDC002138
CGCGCGGGGTCCACCGCGCGGCCCCCGTCGCCCGTGCGGCGCGTGGGCGGGCCCCTGCGCCCGCTGCGCTACGAGCTGCGCCGCGTCTTCGGCACCGCCACCCCGCTGCTGACGGCGGCGCTCGTGGTGGCCGTCTCCGTGGTCACCGCCCTGCTGCTCGCCCGGCTCGGCCACGCCCCGCAGAACAGGCTGCTCGCCGCCTGGCCCGAGCCCGTGCCGCTGCCCCCCGCCGCCCTCGGCGCGGGACTGCTCGGCGCCCTGGCCTTCGGTGAGGAGTACCGCTACCCCGCGCTCGCCGCCGACCGCGGCACCGTGCCCCGGCGGCTGGGGCTGCTCCTCGCCAAGCTCGGGGTCTGCGGGGCGCTCGCCCTGGCGCTGGGCGTCCTCGCCGTCACCGCCGACGCGGCCGCCCTCGGGCTGGTCTTCGACCGGGGACCGCTGCGGCTCCCGGCGCACTGGGTCGCTCCGGCCGCCGCCTGGGCCGGGCTCCTCGTCGGCTGCGCCTGGTCCGGGGTGCTCGCTTCCGGGGTGTTCCGCTCCGGGCTGGCCGGCCTGGGCGCCGTGATCTCCGTACCAGTGCTCGTCGTGCCGCTCGTTCGCAAGGCCCTCGACGGTCCCTCCGCCTATCCGGCCTCCGGACTGGCGGGCCGGCTGCGCGGGCTGTCGTGGGCGCAGTGGCCCCCGGAGGCGGACCGGCTGGTGCTGGGCGCTCTGCGGGTGCTGGCCCAACCCGTCGGCACCGCGCTGGTGTTGTCCCTGCTGGTCCTGTTGTGCGCCTACGGGTTCACCGGGCTGCGCGGCAGGGTCCGTTGGTGACCGAAGCGAGGCGGAACGGAGACCGGGGAAGTCCGCCTGGGTCCGCTTCACGCGAACCGGATCGCAACTCCGCGTAAAAGGCCCGGTTCTTTACGATAAGTCGTCAATTGCGTAGGTGGCACCGATCACCCTTTCGTGTGCTTTTCACCAAAGACCTCAAGGGTCGCCGGAGCACGGCCGACAAAGGATTCGTGAGTACCCTTGCGCACACCATGATGACCGCCGCCCGCCACGCCGACACCGGCCTCGCCGGGCCGGGCGAACTCGACCGCTACCCCTACGCGGAGGCCCCCGGCACCGACCGCGTCGGTGTACCCCACTGGGACGGAGCCGACGTCGAGTTGAGCCGGGTCGGCCGCCGCACGGCGGGCAGCCGCGGCCGCGGGCTGCACGGCCAACTCGTCCAGCAGCTCGGCCAGATGATCGTCTCCGGCGACCTCGGAGCGGACCGCCCCCTGGTCCCCGAGGAGATCGGCCAGCGCTTTGAGGTCTCCCGCACGGTCGTCCGCGAATCGCTGCGGGTCCTGGAGGCCAAGGGCCTCGTCAGCGCCCGCCCCAACGTCGGCACCCGGGTCCGCCCCGTCGCCGACTGGAACCTGCTCGACCCCGACATCATCGAGTGGCGGGCGTACGGCCCCCAGCGCGACGACCAGCGGCGCGAGCTGAACGAGATGCGCTGGACCATCGAGCCCCTCGCCGCCCGTCTCGCGGCCGGGCACGGCCGCCCCGAGATCCAGCAGCGCCTCGCCGACATGGTCGAGATCATGGGCCACGCCCTCGGCCAGGGCGACGCGATCACCTTCGCCCGCGCCGACAACGAGTTCCACGCGCTGCTGATCCAGGTCGCGGGGAACCGGATGCTGGAACACCTCTCGGGCATCGTCTCCTCCGCCCTCCAGGTGTCCGGCAGCCCGATCACCGCCTGCGACCGGCCGAGCGAGACCTGCGTCGCGCACCACGCGCGGATGGTCGAGGCGCTCGCCGCGGGCGACGCCACGGGCGCGGAGGCGGCCATGCGCCAGCTCCTGACGGTCCATCCGGAGGTCGAGCGCGTGGTCCCCGCACCGCGCGAACACTGACCCGACGGGCGGGCGGACAGGCGCGAGCGTGGGGTGGACGAATGTCGCCGGGCCCGGTCGGGTCCGGCGACACCGGTGTCCGGGCCGGCCACGAACTCGGTTACGCGTCACCGAATGACCGGCATGGGAGCACGCGGGATGTGACTTCGGCCACGAAGATTGGGCGTAACGCTCTGCGAGGTCACGCGATGACCTTAAGAGGTGGTGGCCGACGGAAGGAACACAGCAGCCGTTCCCGGTGCTGTGCAGCTCCCCGGCCGTTTCCCGCGCCGCCGGCCCATCCCCGGTCGGTGGTCGTCGGCTCCGGTTCAGGACCAGGCCGGTGTCGGAAGCCGTTTCCATCGTTCCGAGAGGTTGTTCGTGTCGGCCAGCACATCCCGTACGCTCCCGCCGGAGATCGCCGAGTCGGATTCCGTGATGGCGCTCATCGAGCGGGGCAAGGCCGAGGGGCAGATCGCCGGCGATGACGTGCGTCGGGCCTTCGAGGCTGACCAGATTCCGCCAACCCAGTGGAAGAATGTTCTGCGCAGCCTCAACCAGATCCTCGAGGAAGAGGGTGTGACGCTGATGGTCAGTGCCGCGGAGTCGCCCAAGCGCCCTCGTAAGAGCGTCGCGGCGAAGAGCCCCGCCAAGCGGACGGCCACGAAGACGGTCACGGCGAAGACGGCGGC
Source organism: Streptomyces sp. NPDC002138 (assembly GCF_040296485.1). Lineage (NCBI taxonomy): Bacteria > Bacillati > Actinomycetota > Actinomycetes > Kitasatosporales > Streptomycetaceae > Streptomyces > Streptomyces sp. NPDC002138. The sequence continues at coordinate 2,567 of NZ_JBEOXE010000054.1, forward strand.
CGCTCCCGTCGGCCCCGCGGTCCCGGCGGCCGGTGCGGCGGACCCGGAGCAGGGGGACGCGCTCGTGGAGGGGACCGTACCCGAACCCGACAACGCGGCCGCGACCGACACCGCGGCCGACGCTCCCGCCCCCGCCAAGAAAGCGGCGGCGAAGAAGACCGCGGCCAAGAAGACGGCGGCGAAGAAGACCACCGCCAAGAAGACCGCGGCGAAGAAGACGGCGGCCAAGAAGGACGACGACGCGGGCGAGGACGAGTCCGCCGAGGGCGCTCCGAGCGCCGCCAAGGCCGAGGAAGGCGAAGAGGAGGAGGGCGGCGAGGCCAAGGGTTTCGTGCTCTCCGACGACGAGGACGACGCCCCCGCCCAGCAGGTCGCGGTCGCGGGAGCCACCGCCGACCCGGTCAAGGACTACCTCAAGCAGATCGGCAAGGTCCCCCTCCTCAACGCGGAGCAGGAGGTGGAGCTGGCCAAGCGGATCGAGGCGGGCCTCTTCGGCGAGGACAAGCTGGCGAACTCCGACAAGCTCGCCCCCAAGCTCAAGCGCGAGCTGGAGATCATCGCCGAGGACGGCCGCCGCGCCAAGAACCACCTGCTGGAGGCCAACCTCCGCCTCGTGGTCTCGCTGGCCAAGCGCTACACCGGCCGCGGCATGCTCTTCCTGGACCTGATCCAGGAGGGCAACCTGGGCCTGATCCGCGCGGTCGAGAAGTTCGACTACACCAAGGGCTACAAGTTCTCCACCTACGCCACGTGGTGGATCCGCCAGGCGATCACCCGCGCCATGGCCGACCAGGCCCGCACCATCCGCATCCCGGTGCACATGGTCGAAGTGATCAACAAGCTGGCCCGCGTGCAGCGCCAGATGCTCCAGGACCTGGGCCGCGAGCCCACCCCGGAGGAGCTGGCCAAGGAACTCGACATGACCCCCGAGAAGGTCATCGAGGTCCAGAAGTACGGCCGCGAGCCGATCTCCCTGCACACGCCGCTCGGCGAGGACGGTGACAGCGAGTTCGGTGACCTCATCGAGGACTCCGAGGCGGTCGTCCCGGCCGACGCGGTCTCCTTCACGCTCCTGCAGGAACAGCTGCACTCGGTGCTCGACACGCTGAGCGAGCGCGAGGCGGGCGTGGTCTCCATGCGGTTCGGCCTCACCGACGGCCAGCCGAAGACCCTCGACGAGATCGGCAAGGTGTACGGCGTCACGCGCGAGCGCATCCGCCAGATCGAGTCCAAGACGATGTCCAAGCTCCGGCACCCCTCGCGCTCGCAGGTGCTGCGGGACTACCTGGACTAGCGGCTACGGGTCCGCGTCGGTGGCCGTGCGCGGGTGCGCGCGGCCACTGGTCATTCCACTCTGGGTACAGCCATGTACACACAGAGTCAGGAGGCCCTATGCGTCGTCCCTTTGCCCGAGCTCTGGCAGGTGTGCTGACCCTGGTGGCGGGAGCGGCCGTGGCCCCGCTGGCCCAGGCGCCCCGGGCCCGCGCGGACGGTGTGGTGATCGGCGGGCAGCCCGTGAGCGTGGGGGACAACCCCTGGGTCGTGGCGCTGGCCAGCCGTGACCGGTTCGGGCGTACGCGGGCCGGACAGTTCTGCGGGGGCGTGATCGTCGGTCCGGCCAAGGTGGTGACCGCGGCGCACTGCCTCGGCGCCAATGTGCTGGGCGGGCCCGTCGAGTCCGTGGCCGACCTGGTGGTGATCACCGGCCGGAACGAGCTGACGGCCGTCGACCAGGGCAGGGAGATCGCGGTGCGCGGCGCCCGGGTGAACCCCGCCTACGACCCTGTGACCAATGCCGGGGACCTCGCCGTACTGGAACTGCGCGAGAGCGTCCCCGCCCGGTCCGTCCTCCCGATGGCCGCCACTGGGCACGCGGGCTACGCCCCGGGGGCGGACGCGACCGTATACGGCTGGGGGGACACCAGCGGTTTCGGTGACTACGCGGACACGCTGCACGCCGTCGGGGTGACGGTGCTGGCGGACGAGAACTGCCGCCGGGCCTACCCCGGGGACGCGGACGGCCAGTACCAGGAGGCGTCGATGGTCTGCGCGGGGGTCCGGGAAGGCGGCAAGGATGCCTGTCAGGGGGACAGCGGGGGGCCTCTGGTGGCCCAGGGCAGGCTCATCGGGCTGGTGTCCTGGGGGCGGGGCTGCGGGCGCGCCGACAGCCCCGGTGTGTACACGCGGATCGCCCCGCTGATCGGCTTCGTCGGGGAGACGGGCCGGCGGGGCTGACGGCGGTCGCGGGCGCTCCGGACGCTCCGGGCACGCCTGGGGCGCCGGGCCGTCCGGGAGTGCCGGGACATGAGGACGGGCGGTCCCCCTGGGTCTCAGGGGTACCGCCCGTCGACCGGCCTGCGCCGGTCCTGGCTCGTCGGGATGCGAGGTATAGGCCTGTGTCAGCGGTCCTCGGGGTCGGCCACAGCCGCCGGAGCGGTCGTGAGCCGCTCGGTCTCATCCTGTATTTCCGCGGCGATCTTCTTGAGTTCCGGCTCGAACTTACGCCCGTGGTGGGCGCAGAAGAGCAGTTCACCGCCGCTCAGCAGGACGACGCGCAGGTATGCCTGGGCGCCGCAACGGTCGCATCGATCAGCGGCCGTCAGCGGGGTCGCGGGTGTCAGAACAGTAGTCACGTCGCCTCTTCTCTAGCTCGACGAGCTGTCGTACCAGGGTCAACATCCAACCAGGCCGAAAACGTTCCCGCTCGCGGCTTTTCCTCGAAACTTCCTTCCGAAGCTGGCCGGCTGTTGCCGGTTGGCGGCGAAGGAGCCGTATTGCATTGCTTTACGGTTTCGCGTTGTCTGTCGTTGCTTCTTGCAGGTTCGGCCCTCTCCGGCGAGTGCCGGTTGTTCATGAGGACGTGCCCGAACCCTAAATGGTTCATGCCTGGAAGGGAACGTGATGTTTGCTTCACTCCAACGAGCGATCGAACATCCGTGCGGGCCTGCACTAGGCTGAAGGATCACGAGGGTGGCGTTACATCGGCTCTACCAGGCCTCGATACCCTCTGACCGGCACCCGAGCCACCTCTGCGCCCGACCGGGCCAGAAAAGAAATTCAGCGAGGAGCGAACTGCGTGACCGCCGACACGTCCGTGCCTTCCAGCGCGCTGCTGTCCGGAGCAGACCGGGACGGTTCCAACTACACCGCGCGGCACCTGCTCGTCCTCGAGGGCCTCGAGGCCGTCCGCAAGCGCCCCGGCATGTATATCGGGTCCACGGACAGCCGTGGCCTCATGCACTGCCTCTGGGAGATCATCGACAATTCCGTCGATGAGGCCCTCGGAGGCTACTGCGACCACATCGAGGTGATCCTCCACGAGGACTCCTCCGTCGAGGTGCGCGACAACGGCCGGGGCATCCCGGTCGACGTCGAGCCGAAGACGGGGCTGTCCGGCGTCGAGGTCGTGATGACCAAGCTGCACGCCGGCGGAAAGTTCGGCGGCGGCTCGTACGCGGCCTCCGGCGGCCTGCACGGCGTCGGCGCCTCCGTGGTCAACGCGCTCTCCGCCCGGCTGGACGTCGAGGTCGACCGCAACGGCTCCACGCATGCGATCAGCTTCCGCCGCGGCGTCCCGGGCATGTTCACGGAGCAGGGTCCCGACAGCCCCTTCGACCCGGCCAACGGCCTGCGCAAGGTCAAGCGCGTCACCAAGGGCCGCACCGGAACCCGGGTGCGCTACTGGGCCGACCGCCAGATCTTCCTCAAGGACGCCCGCCTCACCCTGGACACGCTCTACCAGCGTGCCCGCCAGACGGCCTTCCTCGTGCCCGGCCTGACCATCGTGGTCCGCGACGAGCGGGCCCTGGAGGGCGCGGGCAAGACGGAGGAGACCTTCCGCTTCGACGGGGGCATCAGCGAGTTCTGCGAGTACCTCGCCCAGGACAAGGCCGTCTGCGACGTGCTGCGGCTGACCGGCTCGGGAACCTTCAAGGAGACCGTCCCGGTCCTGGACGAGCGGGGCCACATGACCCCGACCGAGGTCACCCGCGAGCTGGGCGTGGACATCGCCCTGCGCTGGGGCACGGGGTACGAGAGCAACGTCAAGTCCTTCGTCAACATCATCGCCACGCCCAAGGGCGGCACCCACATCTCGGGCTTCGAGCGGTCGGTCGCCAAGACGGTGAACGAGGTGCTCCGCTCGGCGAAGCTGCTGCGCGTGGCCGAGGACGACGTGGTCAAGGACGACGCGATGGAGGGCATGACGGCCGTCGTGACCGTCCGGCTCGCCGAACCCCAGTTCGAAGGCCAGACCAAGGAGGTCCTCGGGACCTCGGCCGCCACCCGGATCGTCGCCGCCGTGGTCGCCAAGGAGCTCAAGGCGTTCCTGACCTCCACGAAGCGTGACGACAAGCAGCAGGCGCGCTCCGTGATGGAGAAGATCGTCGCGGCCGCCCGGACCCGGATCGCGGCCCGCCAGCACAAGGAGGCGCAGCGCCGCAAGACGGCGCTGGAGTCCTCCTCGCTGCCCGCGAAGCTGGCCGACTGCCGCAGCGACGACGTGGAGCGCAGCGAGCTGTTCATCGTCGAGGGGGACTCCGCCCTCGGCACCGCCAAGCTCGCGCGGAATTCCGAGTTCCAGGCGCTGCTGCCGATCCGCGGCAAGATCCTCAACGTCCAGAAGTCCTCGGTCTCGGACATGCTCAAGAACGCCGAGTGCGGCGCGATCATCCAGGTCATAGGAGCCGGGTCGGGCCGCACCTTCGACATCGACGCCGCCCGGTACGGGAAGATCGTCCTCCTCGTCGACGCCGATGTGGACGGCGCCCACATCCGCTGCCTGCTGCTGACCCTCTTCCAGCGCTACATGCGCCCGATGGTCGAGGCGGGCCGGGTCTTCGCGGCCGTACCGCCGCTGCACCGGATCGAGCTCGTCCAGCCCAAGAAGGGCCAGGACAAGTACGTCTACACCTACTCCGACAACGAGCTGCGCCAGACGCTGCTGGAGTACCAGCGCAAGAACATCCGCTACAAGGACGCCATCCAGCGCTACAAGGGTCTCGGCGAGATGGACGCCGACCAGCTGGCGGAGACCACCATGGACCCCCGCTTCCGCACCCTGCGCCGGATCAACATCGGCGACCTGGACGGGGCCGAGCAGGTATTCGACCTGCTCATGGGCAATGAGGTGGCGCCCCGCAAGGAGTTCATCACCAGCTCGGCGGCGACCCTGGACCGCTCGCGCATCGACGCCTGATCCACGGGCGCGCCGGCGCCCGGTCCGTCCCGGTCCTCTTCGCTCCCGCACCAGGCCATCACCTGATGGAGTGAAGAGAACCCGGACGCCGGTCCCGGGCCCTTCCCTCCGCACATCCTTGGCATTACGCGGCCACTGCGGCGGCGGACAAGGAGAGCCCGGTGGACAAGCAAGAAGGGCGCGATGCCGGAACGATAATCCGGTACGACGATCCCTGGTACGAGGCCCTCGCCGCGGGCTGGGGCGAGGGCGAGGGGGAGGGCGGGGAAGCCGGACCGCGCGCCCCCGGCCCGCGCTCGGCCACCGCGGCCGAGGACGGGCGGCGCGGCCCCGAGGCGGCCGACATCTACCTCGAGGTCCAGCGCAGCGCCGCCTTCCAGGAGGTCCGCGGCCGCTACCGCGGGTTCGTCGTCCCGGCCACCCTCGGCTTCTTCCTCTGGTACATCGCCTACATCGTCGCGGCGACCGCCGCCCCGGACCTGATGGCCCGCCCCGTCGTGGGCGCCGTCAACGTCGCCCTGCTCGCCGGACTCGGCCAGTTCCTCAGCACCTTCGTGCTGACCTGGGCGTACACCCGCCACGCGCGGCTGCGCCGGGACCGCGCGGCCCTCGATCTGCGCTGGACCGTCTTCGAGCAGGAGCGGGACCAGGAGCGCACCCGGGGGGCCGGCCGGTGAACACCGAACACCAGACGCTGGCGCTCATCCTGTGCAGCCTCTTCATCGCGGTCACCCTGGGCATCACCACCTGGGTGAGCCGCAACCGGCACGGCTCGGCGGAGGAGTTCTACGCCGGGGGGCGGCTGTTCTCCCCCCTGGAGAACGGTTTCGCCATCGCGGGCGACTACATGTCCGCCGCCTCCTTCCTCGGCATCTCCGGCCTGATCGCCCTCTTCGGCTACGACGGCCTGCTCTACTCCGTCGGCTTCCTCGTGGCCTGGCTGGTGGTGCTGTTCCTCGTCGCCGAACTGGTGCGCAACTGCGGCCGGTTCACGCTCGCGGACGTGGTCGCGGCCCGGATGAGCGAGCGGCCCGTACGGATCGCGGCGGGCGTCTCGTCCGTCACCGTCTCGGTGCTGTACCTGGTCGCGCAGATGGTCGGCGCGGGCAGCCTGATCGGTCTGCTGCTCGGCAATTCGAGCACCGGCGCCCGGACGCTGACCGTGATCGGGGTCGGCGCGCTGATGGTGATCTACGTGTCCTTCGGCGGCATGCGCGCCACCACCTGGATCCAGATCGTCAAGGCGGTCCTGCTGATGGGCGGGGCCATCGCGCTCACGGTGCTCGTCCTGCTCCGCTTCCACGGCGACTTCAACCAGCTGCTGATCAGCGCCGCCGACCGCAGCGGCCACGGCAAGGCGTTCCTGAACCCCGGTCTCAAGTACGGCGGGGACTGGACCGCGCGCTTCGACTTCATCAGCCTCGGGCTCGCGCTGGTCCTCGGCACCGCCGGACTGCCGCACATCCTGTCGCGCTTCTACACCGTGCCGACCGCGCGGGCGGCGCGCCGCTCGGTGGTGTGGGCGATCGCGCTCATCGGGGGCTTCTACCTGATGACCATCGTGCTCGGCTTCGGGGCGGCCGCGCTGCTGGGCCCGGATCAGGTGCGGGCCTCCAACGCCTCGGGGAACACGGCCGTTCCGCTGCTCGCCGCCCACCTGGGCGGAGGGGCCGATTCCACGGGGGGCGCGGTGCTCTTCGCCATCGTCGCCGCCATCGCGTTCGCGACGATCCTCGCCGTGGTCGCCGGGATCACGCTGGCCTCGTCCGCTTCCGTCGCGCACGACCTGTACGCCTCGCTCAAGCGGCGCCACGCGCGTCAGCGCAGCGAGGTGACCGTGGCCAGGGCGGCGGCCGTGGGCATCGGGGCGGTCGCGATCGCCCTCGGGCTGCTCGCTCAGGACCTGAACGTGGCCTTCCTGGTGGGGCTGGCGTTCGCGGTCGCCGCGTCCGCGAACCTGCCGGTGCTGCTCTACTCGCTGTTCTGGCGGGACTTCACCACGCGGGGCGCCGTCTGGTCGGTGTACGGGGGCCTGGTACCGGCCGTGCTGCTGGTGGTGCTCTCGCCGGTGGTCTCCGGCAGCCCCGACGCGCTCTTCCCGCACGTGAACTTCCAGTACTTCCCGCTGCAGAACCCGGGGATCGTCTCGATCCCGCTCGGCTTCCTGGCGGGCTGGCTGGGCACGCTCACCTCGGCCGAGGAACCCGACGCGGCCAAGCACGCCGAGACGGAGGTCCGGTCCCTGACCGGCGCCGGAGCGGTGTGAGGTGACGCGGCCCGGGGCTCAGGGGCGCGCGGTCGGGAGCCAGGTGTAGCGGTGTTCCGGGCGGCCGGTCTCCCCGTAGCGCAGGGAGAGCCGGACGCGGTCGCTGCGTTCGAGAAGCTTCAGGTAGCGCTGGGCGGTCTGGCGGCTGATGCCCGACCGGTCCGCGATCTGCTGGGTCGACAGCGGTCCGTCGGCGGACCGCAGGACCTGGCGCACCAGGTCGGCGGTGGTGGGGGAGTGGCCCTTGGGCAGTTCGTTGGGGGTGGCGGCCCCGGCGAGGGCGCCGAAGATCCGGTCCACCTCGGCCTGTTCGGCCTCGCCGCCCCCGCCCAGCGCCCGTCGCAGGGCCGCGTACGCCTCCAGCTTGGCCCGCAGCCCGGCGAAGGTGAACGGTTTCACCAGGTACTGGAGCGCGCCGAGCCGCATCGCGGCCTGGACCGTGGCCAGGTCGCGGGCGGCCGTCACCATGATCACGTCGGTCTGGTGGCCGAGCCGCCGCAGCGACCCGACCAGCTCGAGCCCGCTGCCCCCGGGCATGTAGTGGTCCAGCAGGAGCAGGTCCACCGGCCGGTCCGCCGCGCGCTCCGTGACGAACTCCAGTGCTTCGGCCGCCGTGTGCGCCCGGCCCGCGACCGCGAAGCCGGGCACCTTCGCCACGTAGGCCGCGTTGATCCGGGCCACCAGGGGGTCGTCGTCCACGACCAGGACCCGGAGCGGGGAGCCGCTCATCGCAGGGCCTCCGGCAGTTCGACGGAGAATTCCGCCCCGCCGTCCGCCGCCTCACCGGCCCGGGCGCTGCCGCCCTGGCGCTGTGCGAGACGGCGTACGAGCGCCAGCCCCAGCCCGCGCTCGCGGTGCCCTCGGGGCCGCTTCGTGGACCAGCCCTCCGTGAAGATCTCCTCGCGCCGGGCAGCGGGCACCCCGGGCCCGCTGTCGCGCACCCGCACCACGGCGGTGCGGCCCTCGGCGCGCAGCTCCACCTCCACCAGGGGCTCGGCCGAGCCCACCGCCGCGTCCAGGGCGTTGTCCACGAGGTTCCCCACGATGGTGACGAGGCCGCCCGGGTCGACCAGCCGGTCGGGCAGCAGGGTGGCGGGGGCCAGGCGGAGCGGGACGCCCCGCTCGGCGGCGACGGCGGCCTTGCCCACGAGCAGCGCGGCGAGCAGGGGGTCCCGGACCTTCTCGGTGACCTGCTCGGCCGTGGTCCGGTGGACGCCGACGACCTCGGTGAGGAACTCCGCGGCCTCCTCGTGCAGCCCCAGTTCCAGCAGGCCCAACAGGGTGTGCAGCCGGTTGGCGTGCTCGTGGTCCTGGGCGCGCAGGGCGTCGATCAGGCCACGGGTGGAGTCGAGTTCCCGGCCCAGGTGCTCCACCTCGGTGCGGTCGCGCAGGGTGGCGACGGCGCCGCCGTCCTCGGTCGGCATGCGGTTGGCGAGCAGGACGCGCGAGCCCTGGACGGTGAGCAGGTCGCGCCCGGTGACACGGCCCGCCAGGACGTCGGTGGTCCGCCCGGGGCCCAGCAGCTCCTCCAGGGGGCGTCCGGCCGCGTCCGGTGCGCCGGGGGCGAGGCCGAGCAGCCGGGCCGCCTCGTCGTTGACGAGGCGGACGCGGCCGGCGTGGTCGAGGGCGACCACGCCCTCGCGGATCGAGTGCAGCATCGCCTCCCGCTCGGCGAGCAGCCCCGCGATGTCCGAGAAGGCGAGGTCACGGGTCTGCCGCTGGATCCGGCGGGAGAGCACGAAGGCGGCGAGGGCGCCCACCGCCAGCGCGCCGCCCGCGTAGGCGAGCAGCCCGGGAATGGCGCCGAGCAGCCGGGCGCGGACGTTGTCGTAGGCGATGCCGACCGAAACGGCGCCGACGATCTCACCGTCGGCGGCGACCAGGGGGACCTTGCCGCGGGCGGAGCGGCCGAGGGTGCCCTCGTCGATCTCCATGACCTCGCGGCCGGCCAGCGCGTCGCCGGGGTCGGTCGAGACGGGCAGCCCGATCCGTTCGGGGCTGGGGTGGGAGCGGCGGATGCCGTGGAGGTCGACCACGACGACGTACTCGGCTCCGGTGGCGCGGCGGATCCGCTCGGCGATGGCCTGGACGGGGCTGTCGGGGCGGGGCGGTCCCGCCAGCAGGGCGGTGGGCAGCTCGGGATCCGCGGCGACGCTCTGGGCGATGGCCAGGGCGCGCCGCATGGCCTGGTCGTCGAGCTGGGCGCCGAGCGGGGCCAGGAAGAGGCCCGTGGCCAGCACGGCGACTCCGGCGGCTATCGCCAGCTGGGTCAGCAGGATCTGCGAGACGGCCCGCCGGGGCCGACCGCCGCGCCGCGTGCTCGTGAAGGGGAACCGCATGAGAACGAACGGTAGGGCGGCCTCCGCTTTTTGGGAATTTCCCTAGGGCACGCAAATTGCTTGCGTGGCTTGCGCGGTGCTTGCGCAAGTGATTCCGCAGCGAAAGTGCGGTCATGGCGGTAGACGATGGAGCAAGGTTCTGCAATTCTCGCACCGCAGTGCGCAAATTCCTATGTCATCAGGTTCAGAAAACTCATGCCGAGGGACGAGGACGTATGAGAAGGCACAGCTGGAGATGGCGGGCCCTGGCCGCCCTGATCAGCACGGCCCTGCTGGTGCTCGGATGGCCCGCGGTGACGGCCACGGCCGCGGGCGGGCCGAGCATCGCCGCGGGCAGGCCCGCATCCGCGAGCAGCACCAACGGCTCCTTCACGGCCGCCAACATCACCGACGGCAATCAGTCGACGTACTGGGAGAGCGCGGGCGCCACCTTCCCGCAGTGGGTGCAGACCGACCTCGGCGCCACCACCCGGGTCGACGAGGTGGTGCTGAAGCTCCCCGCCGCCTGGGAGAGCCGCGACCAGACCCTGTCCGTCCAGGGCAGCGCCGACGGCGTCGGCTTCAGCACCCTGGTCGGCTCGGCGACGTACACCTTCGGCCAGGGCAACGGGAACACGGTGACCATCGGCTTCCCGGCCGCCCAGACCCGCTACGTCCGGATCGCCCTCACCGCCAACACGGGCTGGCCGGCCGCCCAGCTCGCCGAGCTGGAGGTCCGGGCGCCCGGCGAGTCCTCGGACAACCTGGCCCTGGGCAAGACCCTGACCGCCAGCAGCAGCACACAGGTCTACACCCCGTCCAACGCCAACGACGGCAACCGCGCCAGCTACTGGGAGAGCGTCAACAACGCGATGCCGCAGTGGCTCCAGGCCGACCTCGGCGCGTCCGTGCGCGTGGACCGGGTGGTCCTGAGACTGCCCGAGAACTGGGGGGCCCGCACCCAGACCCTCACGATCCAGGGCAGCGTCAACGGCACCGACTTCACCGACCTGACCGCCTCCAAGGCCTACGACTTCAACGCGGCCAACGGCAACACGGTCCCCCTCACCTTCGACGCCACCACCACCCGCTACCTGCGGGTCCTGATATCGCTGAACAGCGTGCAACCCGGCGGTCAGCTGTCCGAGCTGGAGATCTACGGTCCCCGGACCGGGGACACCCAGGCGCCGACCGCGCCCACCGCGCTGACCTACACCGAGCCCGCCACCGGCCGGATCAAGCTCACCTGGCAGGCGGCCACCGACAACGTCGGCGTCACCGGCTACGACGTCTACGCCAACAACCAGCTGCGCACCAGCGTCGCGGGCGACGTCACCACCTACACCGACACCCAGCCCACCAGCGCGGGCGTGACCTACTTCGTCCGCGCCAGGGACGCCGCCGGAAACCAGTCGCCGAACAGCAACAGCGTGACGCGCGCCGGTGACACCGGGGACACCCAGGCACCGACCGCGCCGGGCGCCCTGTCCCTCACCGAGCCCGCCACCGGCCAGATCAAGCTCACCTGGCAGGCCTCCGCCGACAACGTCGGCGTCACCGGCTACGAGGTGTACGCGAACAACGCGCTGCGCACCACCACCGCGGGCAACGTCACCACCTACACCGACACCCAGCCCGCGAGCGCGAGCGTGACCTACGTCGTCCGCGCCAAGGACGCGGCGGGCAACCGGTCCGGCGACAGCAATCCCGTGACCCGCAACGGCACCGGCGGCGCAGGCTCCAACCTGGCCGTCGGCAAGCCGATCACCGGCTCCTCCGTGGTCAACGCCTTCGTCGCGGAGAACGCCGACGACAACGACACCGCCACCTACTGGGAGGGTGCGGGCGGCGCCTACCCGAGCACCCTGACGGTCAAGCTCGGCGCCAACGCCGACCTGGACCGCCTGGTCCTCAAACTCAACCCCGACAGCAGCTGGGGGACCCGCACTCAGCGCATCGAGGTGCTCGGCCGCGAACAGGGCGCCTCGGGCGTCACCAGCCTGCTCGCCGCCAAGGACTACGTCTTCGACCCGGCCTCCGGCAACACCGTCACCATCCCGCTGACCGCCCGCGTCGCGGACGTGCAGCTGCGCTTCACCGCCAACTCCGGCGCCGGGAACGGCCAGATCGCCGAGTTCCAGATCATCGGCGTCCCCGCGCCCAACCCCGATCTGCAGATCACCGCGCTGAGCGCCGCCCCGGCCGCCCCGGTCGAGTCGGACACCGTCACGCTGTCCGCGACGGTCAGGAACAGCGGCCCGGCCGCGGCCCCCGCCACCGCGGTGACCTTCCAACTGGGCGGCGGCAAGGTCGCCACCGCCAACGTCCCGGCCCTCGCGGCGGGCGCGCAGGCGAACGTCAGCGCCGCCATCGGGCCGCGCGACGCGGGCAATTACCCGCTCAGCGCGATCGTCGACGAGGCGAACGCGGTCATCGAGCAGAACGACACCAACAACACCTTCACTGGCTCCCCGCTGGTGGTCCGCCCGGTGGACAGCTCCGACCTGGTGGCCTCCGCCGTCAACTGGACCCCGAGCGCCCCCGCCGCGGGACGGGACGTCGCCTTCTCCGTCACGGTGAAGAACCAGGGCAGCGTCGCGGCCGCCACGGGTTCGCACGGCATCACGCTCACCCTGCAGGACGCGAACGGCGCCACCGTCCGCACCCTGACCGGCTCCTTCGGCGGCGCCCTCGCGCCCGGCGCCTCCTCGGCCCCGGTCGCCCTCGGCAGCTGGCCCGCCGCCAACGGCAAGTACACCGTCAAGGTGGTGCTCGCCGACGACGCCAACGAGCTGCCGGTCAAGCGCGCCAACAACAGCAGCACCACGTCCTTCTTCGTCGGCCGCGGGGCGAACATGCCCTTCGACATGTACGAGGCGGAGGACGGGGTCGTCGGCGGCGGTGCGAGCGTGGTCGGCCCGAACCGCACCATCGGCGACATCGCGGGCGAGGCCTCCGGCCGCAAGGCCGTCAGCCTCGACGCGACCGGCGAGTACGTCGAATTCACCACTCGGGCGGCCACCAACACGCTGGTCACGCGCTTCTCCCTCCCGGACGCGCCGGGCGGCGGCGGCATCGACTCCACCCTCGACGTCTACGTCAACGGGACCCTGAAGAAGGCCCTCCCGCTGACCTCCAAGTACGCCTGGCTGTACGGCGCCGAGGCTTCCCCGGGCAACTCGCCGGGCGCCGGCGCCCCGCGCCACATCTACGACGAGGCCAACATCCTGCTGGGCGAGACCGTCCCGCCGGGCAGCAAGATCCGCCTCCAGAAGGACGCGGGGAACACCTCCACCTACGCGATCGACTTCGTGAGCCTGGAGCAGGCCGCGGTGGTCGCCAACCCCGACCCGGCGAGCTACACCGTGCCGGCCGGATTCGGCCACCAGGACGTGCAGAACGCCCTGGACAAGGTCCGCATGGACACCACCGGCAAGCTCGTCGGCGTCTACCTGCCGCCGGGTGACTACGACACGGCGAGCAAGTTCCAGGTGTACGGCAAGGCCGTGCAGGTGGTCGGCGCGGGTCCGTGGTTCACCCGCTTCCACGCCCCCGCCACGCAGGACAACACCGACATCGGCTGGCGGGCGGAGGGCACGGCCAAGGGCTCGTCCTTCTCCGGCTTCGCCTACTTCGGCAACTACACCTCACGGATCGACGGCCCGGGCAAGGTCTTCGACTTCGCCAACGTCACCGACATCACCATCGACAACATCTGGGACGAGCACACGGTGTGCCTCTACTGGGGCGCCAACACCGACCGGATCACCATCAAGAACTCCCGGATCCGCGACACCTACGCCGATGGCGTCAACATGACCAACGGCAGCACGGACAACCTCGTCTCCAACAACGAGGCGCGCTCCACGGGCGACGACAGCTTCGCGCTGTTCTCCGCGATCGACGCGGGCGGCGCGGACATGAAGAACAACGTGTACGAGAACCTCACCACGCTGCTGACCTGGCGTGCGGCCGGTGTCGCGGTCTACGGGGGGTTCAACAACACCTTCCGCAACATCCTCATCGCCGACACCCTCGTCTATTCGGGCATCACGATCAGCTCGCTGGACTTCGGGTATCCGATGAATGGTTTCGGCACCGATCCCACGACGTTCGAGAACATCTCCATCGTCCGCGCGGGCGGCCATTTCTGGGGAGCGCAGACCTTCCCCGGCATCTGGATCTTCTCCGCCTCGAAGGTGTTCCAGGGGATCCGGATCAACAACGTCGACATCGTCGATCCGACCTACAGCGGCATCATGTTCCAGACCCAGTACATCGGAGGACAGCCGGTCAATCCCATCAAGGACACCATCCTGAGGGACATCACCATCACGGGTGCCAAGAAGAGCGGAGACGCCTACGATGCGAAATCGGGCTTCGGCCTCTGGGCCAATGAGATGCCCGAAGCGGGACAGGGTCCCGCGGTCGGTGAGGTCGAGATCCACAACCTGAAGACGAGCGGCAACGCCGTGGACGTGCGGAACACGACGTCGACGCTGAAGATCAACCAACTGCCGTAACGGCCCCGCCAAGAGGGCCGAAGACTAGCGCAAGCGACTTGCGTCGCTTGCGCTAGTCTTGCGCTCATGACGCGACGACTTGCTCAAGTAGCGAAGAAGGTGGGAGTCAGCGAAGCCACGGTCAGCCGGGTGCTCAACGGCAAGCCGGGCGTCTCGGACGCGACCCGCCAGTCCGTGCTCACCGCTCTCGACGTTCTCGGCTACGAGCGGCCCACCCAGTTGCGCGGCGAGCGCGCCCGGCTGGTGGGCCTGGTCCTGCCCGAACTCCAGAACCCCATCTTCCCGGCCTTCGCCGAGGTGATCGGCGGAGCGCTGGCCCAGCAGGGGCTGACCCCGGTCCTCTGCACCCAGACCACGGGCGGTGTCTCCGAGGCGGACTACGTCGAGCTGCTGCTCCAGCAGCAGGTCTCGGGCGTGGTCTTCGCCGGCGGTCTCTTCGCCCAGGCCGACGCCCCGCACGAGCACTACCGGCTGCTGGCCGACCGCAAGGTCCCGGTGGTGCTCATCAACGCCTCCATCGAGGACCTCGGCTTCCCCTGCGTGGCCTGCGACGACGCCGTCGCGGTCGAACAGGCCTGGCGGCACTTGGCCTCCCTCGGGCACGAGCGGATCGGCCTGGTGCTGGGTCCGCCCGACCACATGCCCTCGCTGCGCAAGCTCGTCGCGGCCCAGGCCGTCGCCGCCGCGGCCGGTACCGAGCTGCCCGCCGCCCACGTCGAGCGGGCGCTGTTCTCCCTGGAGGGTGGTCACGCGGCCGCCTCCCGGCTGCTGGACCGCGGGGTCACCGGCATCATCTGCGCGAGCGATCCGCTGGCCCTGGGAGCGGTACGGGCGGCCCGCCGCCGGGGTCTGGACGTGCCCCGCCAGGTCTCCGTGGTCGGCTACGACGACTCGGCGTTCATGAACTGCACCGAGCCCCCGCTGACCACCGTCCGCCAGCCCATCGAGGCCATGGGCCGGGCCGCCGTGGAGCTGCTGACGGCGCAGATCCAGGGCGCCGCCGTGCAGCCCGGAGAGCTGCTGTTCGAACCGGAGCTGGTGGTCCGCGGCTCGACCGCGCAGGCGCCGCGCGGCTAGGCCGCGGCTGGGTCGGCCGCCCGGCAACCAGGGCCGACAGGGTCCTCGTACGTCCAAGTGACGTACGAGGACCCTGTTTTTGCGTTCGGTGACGCACCCGAGGCGTCTGTACTGTCAATGTATTACGAAATCTGCACGTGATATTGCGTTCATCTGTGGCTGGTGGTTGAGTGTGCCGCGCTCGCCCCCACGCACTCCTGCTCGATGCTCGAAGGGGTCCACCGATGAGAAGCAATACCCGCCGCACCGTCGCGGCTGCCCTCGTCTCCGCGCTCGCCGTCACCGCCCTCGCGGCCTGCGGTACGAGCAGCAGTGGCGACGGCAAGGCGGCCGAGGCGGCGACCGGCGCGCCGGCCGACGCCGCCGCCCCGCTCGACCCGAAGACCAAGGTCACGATCACCATCGACTGCATGCCGCCCGCGGCCAAGGCGGCCGAGCTCAAGGAGTGGAAGGAGGACGTCGAGGCGTTCGGGAAGATCTACCCGAACGTCACGATCGACGGCCGCTCCACTCCCGGCCAGTGCCTGGAGCCGCCGCGGTTCACCGCGATGCTGAAGGCCAAGTCCCAGCCGGACGTGTTCTACGCGTACTTCACGGACCTGGCGCAGGTGCGCGACAACGACGGCGCCGAGGACATCTCCGCCTACGTCACGCCGAAGTCGGTCCCGGCGATCGACACCATCGACAAGAACGTCCTGAACATCCTGAAGCAGGACGGCAAGCTCTACGCTCTGCCGACCAGCAACTACACGATGGGCCTGCTGGTCAACCGCAAGCTGTTCACCCAGGCCGGGCTCAACCCCGACACCCCTCCGCGCACCTGGGACGAGGTCCGCGCGGCCGCCAAGAAGATCGCGGCCCTCGGCAACGGCACCGCGGGCTTCGGCGAGTACAGCGTGGAGAACACGGGCGGCTGGCACTACACCGCCACCATGTACGGCATGGGCGGCGACATCGTCGGATCCGACGGCAAGGCCGCCTTCAACAACCCGACCGGCCGGCAGATCGTCGAGAACCTCAAGGCGATGCGCTGGGAGGACGACAGCATGGGCAAGACCCAGCTGCTCAAGTGGGGTGACCTGCAGAAGCAGATGGCCTCGGACAAGCTCGGCATGTTCCTCGCCGCCCCGGACGACATCACGTACATGGTCCAGCAGCTCGGCGCGAAGTACGAGAACTTCGGCATGGGTCCGATGCCCGGCGGCGCGTCCACCCTCGTCGGCGGCAACAGCTACATGATCAAGAAGGGCAGCTCGCCCGACAAGATCAAGGCGGCCATCGCCTGGCTGAACTTCAAGACCCTCACGGTCGGCAAGGGCCAGTTCGACTTCGCGCGCAGCAAGGCGGACGGCCTCCCGGTCGGTCTGCCGCAGCCCGCCTTCTTCACCGGTGCCTCCAGGGAGCAGAGCGACGCGCTCAAGACGGCGAGCGCCACGATGCCGGTCGCCAACTTCAAGTCCTTCATGGACAACCCGGTGCCGCCCAAGACCGAGCCCGCCAAGGCCCAGGAGGTCTACAAGGTGCTCGACAAGGTGATGTCGGGCGTCCTCACCAACAAGGACGCCGACCCCGCGCGGCTCCTCGGCGACGCCGAGAAGGCGGTCAACCAGGTGCTGGGCAACCAGTAGGGCCCCGGGCGGGCCCGGAGCTCCTCCCCGGCCCGGTCCCGCCCGCCCCGCCCCACGTGTTCAGTCCTGCGACCGACCTAGGAGCGGCGATGTCGGCCCCCACCCTGCCCGGATCCCGGGAAGCCTTCGTCCGGGCATTCAAACGGAACGTTTCCGCACACGCATTCCTCATCGGCGCGGTCATCTGCTTCGCCTTCTTCTCCTGGTACCCGATGGTCCGGGAGTTCGTACTGGCCTTCCAGAAGACCGAGAACGGCGCCACCAGCTGGGCCGGCTTCGACAATTTCCGCTACGTCTTCGGCGACCCGAGTTTCTGGCAGGCCTGTCGCAACACCCTGCTGTTCACGGGCCTCGCGCTGATCCTCGGCTTCGTCGTCCCCTTCGTCGTGGCGGTCGTACTCAACGAATTCCGGCACGCACAGGGGTTTTTGCGGCTGCTCGTCTACCTTCCGGTGATGATGCCGCCGGTCGCCTCGGTGCTGCTGTTCAAATACTTCTACGACCCGGGCTACGGCCTCTTCAACCGGATCCTGGTCTTCCTCCACCTGCCGGCCCAGGACTGGCTCCAGTCCACCGACACCGCCATGATCTCGGTGGTCATCGCCGCCACCTGGATGAACATGGGCGGCGCGACCCTGATCTACCTGGCCGCCCTCCAGGGCATCCCGGGCGAGCTGTACGAGGCCGCGGAACTCGACGGCGCGGGGCTGCTCCGCAAGATCTGGCACATCACCATCCCGCAGACCAGGCTGATCCTCTCGCTGCTGCTGCTCATGCAGATCATCGCGACGATGCAGGTGTTCGTGGAGCCGTTCCTGCTCACCGGCGGCGCCGGACCCGAGGGTTCCACGACGACCGTGGTGGTCCTCATCTACCAGTACGCCTTCAACTTCAACCAGTACGGCGGCGCCGCGGCCCTCGGCCTGTGCCTGCTCGTCCTGCTCGCGGGCTTCTCCGCCGCGTACGTACGCCTCAGCCGCGACAACGAGAACTGACACGAGACCGAGAACTGACACGAGAACGGACCGGTGCCCCGCATCATGGCAGAGCGCACGCTGATCTCCCCGGCCCAACTCGGCCGGACCCGGGGGAAGATCTTCTACTGGACGGTCCTCGTCCTGGTCGTCGTCGGCTTCACCCTCGTCTTCCTCGGCCCCCTCTACTGGATGGTGGCCAACGGGCTGAAGAGCACCCAGGAATTCGCCCAGGTCCCGCCCACCCTGGTGCCCGGCTCCCTGCACACCGGCAACTACACCAGCGCGTGGAAGGTCATGGACCTGGCCAGGCTGCTGTTCAACACCCTCTACTACGCCTTCGGCGCGCTGGCCTTCCAGCTGGTCCTCGACGTCGCGGCCGCCTACTCGCTCTCCCGGCTGCGCCCCGTCTTCGGCCGGGCCATCCTCGGGATGATGCTGGCGACACTGATGATCCCGGCCACCGTGCTCGTCGTACCGCAGTACCTGACCGTCCTGGACATGCCCCTCATCCAGCGGAACCTGCTCAACACGCCCTGGGTGATCTGGCTGCCGTCCGTCACGAACGCCTTCAACATCTTCCTACTGAAACGGTTCTTCGACTCGATCCCCCAGGAGATCCTCGACGCGGCCTCCATCGACGGCGCGAGCGCCCTGCGCACCCTGCGCTCCGTCGTCCTGCCGATGTCGCGCCCCATCCTCGGCGTCGTGTCCATCTTCGCGGTCGTCGGCGTCTGGAAGGACTTCCTCTGGCCGATGCTCACGCTGCCGGACCCGGCCCTGCAGACGCTCAACGTCGGCATCTACTCCCTGGCGGCCGGAGTGCCGGAGAACCATCTGATCGCGGCGCTCGCCATGGCCTGCGCGCCCACGCTCATCGTGTTCCTGATCTTCCAGCGCAACATCATGAGCGGCCTCACGGCGGGCTCCCTCAAGGGCTGACCACCCTCATCCGCCCCTTGTGAAAGGACCACTCCTCGTGGCCGACTTTCCCCTGCCCGCAGCCGCGTCCGCAGCCGACTGGTGGCGCAGCGCGGCGATCTACCAGGTGTACCCGCGCAGCTTCGCCGACGGTGACGGCGACGGCACGGGTGACCTCGCGGGCGTCCGCGCCAAGCTGCCCTACCTCGCGGAACTCGGCGTCGACGCCCTCTGGTTCACCCCCTGGTACCTGTCACCGCTCGCCGACGGCGGCTACGACGTGGCCGACTACCGCACCATCGACCCCGCCTTCGGCACCCTGGACGAGGCGGAGAAACTCATCGCCGAGGCGACCGGCCTGGGCATCCGCACCATCGTCGACATCGTCCCGAACCACGTGTCCGACCAGCACGTGTGGTTCCGGGCCGCGCTCGCCGCCGGGCCCGGCAGCCCGGAGCGCGCGCTCTTCCACTTCCGGCCCGGCCGCGGCGAGCACGGCGAACTTCCCCCGGGTGACTGGCCCTCGCAGTTCGCCGGGGCGACCTGGACGCAGGTACCGGACGGGGAGTGGTACCTGCACCTGTTCACCCCCGAGCAGCCCGACCTCAACTGGGCCCACCCCGCCGTCCGCCGCGAGCACGAGGAGGTGCTGCGCTTCTGGTTCGAACGCGGTGTGGCGGGCGTACGGATCGACTCCGCGGCCCTGCTCGCCAAGGACCCGGCGCTGCCCGACCTGGCGGGCCGGCCCGGCGAGCCGTGGCCCGGCGAGGTCCATCCGTACATCGACCGGGACGAACTGCACGACATCTACCGCTCCTGGCGGGCCATCGCCGACGAGTTCGGCGCCATCTTCGTCGGCGAGGTGTGGCTGCCGGACTCCGAGCGCTTCGCCCGCTACCTGCGCCCCGACGAACTGCACACGGCCTTCAACTTCTCCTTCCTCAGCTGCCCCTGGGACGCCGCCCGGCTGCGGACCTCCATCGAGGAGACCCTGGCCGAGCACGCCCCGGTCGGCGCCCCCGCCACCTGGGTGCTCTGCAACCACGACGTGACGCGCACCGTGACCCGCTACGGGCGCCAGGACACCGGGTTCGACTTCGCCGCCAAGGTCTTCGGCACCCCCACCGACCTGGCCCTGGGCACCCGCCGGGCGCGCGCCGCGGCCCTGCTGACCCTCGCCCTGCCGGGCGCGGTCTACGTGTACCAGGGCGAGGAACTGGGGCTTCCGGAGGCCGACGTACCGCTCGACCGGATCCAGGACCCCATGCACTTCCGCTCCGGCGGCCGCGACCCCGGCCGGGACGGCTGCCGGGTGCCGCTGCCCTGGTCCGCCGAGCCCTGGCGGAACCCGTGGCTGCCGCAGCCGGCCCACTGGGCGACGTACGCCGCGGACCGGCAGGCCACCGATCCGGAATCGACGCTCACCCTCTACCGTCGCGCCCTCGGCCTGCGCCGGGCCGCGCGCGGATTCGGGACCGGCTCGATGGAGTGGCTGCCCGCACCGGACGGGGTGCTCGCCTTCGCGCGCCCCGACGGCCTGGTGTGCGTGGTCAACCTGTCCGAAGGGCCGGTGCCGCTGCCCGGCCACACCAGTCTCCTGCTGAGCAGCGCCCCCCTGGACGACGCGGGGCTGCTCCCGCAGGACACGGCGGTCTGGCTGCGGACCTGACGCCGCAGCCGGACCGCCGGCACCACCCGCCGTAGCGACCCGTGCACATCCCCCCCCGCATGGAGAGGTCCCCCCTCGTGAGTCTCATGAGCCGAACCGAACGAACGAGCCCGGCGCGGGGCAGGCCGGCGAGCGCCGCCCTGTTCGCCGCCCTGGCCACCGCGCTCCTCGGAACCGCCGCAGCCCTCCCGGTCCTCACCGCAGCCTCCCCGGCCGCGGCGGCCGCCCCGGCGGCCCTCTCGCCCCTGGACGTCCAGGGGCGCGGAGCCACCGTCCCCTTCACCGAGCAGGAGGCGGAGCGGGCGGCCACCAACGGCTCCGTGATCGGCCCGGACCGCACCTACACGGCCCTGCCCTCCGAGGCCTCCGGCCGCAGCGCGGTCCGGCTGGACGCCGCGGGGGAGTACGTCGAATTCACCCTCACCCGACCCGCCAACGCCATGAACGTCCGCTACTCCGTCCCGGACAACGCGGCCGGTACGGGCATCACGGCGCCCGTGGAGCTCAAGCTGGACGGGACCAGGCTCAAGGACCTCGACTTCACCTCGAAGTACAGCTGGTACTACGGCAGCTACCCCTTCACCAACCAACCGGGCGAGAAACCGCACCACTTCTACGAGGAGACCCGGACCCTCTTCGGGAAGACCCTCCCCGCCGGCGCCAGGGTCCGGCTCACCCTGGCGCAGACCGGGGCCACCCCCTGGGCGGTGGTCGACCTGGCCGACTTCGAGCAGGTCGCCGCCCCGGCCGACCGGCCCGCGGGCTCGCTCTCGGTGACCGATTTCGGGGCCGACCCGGGCGGGTCCGCCGACTCCACGGCCGCCTTCCAGCAGGCCGTGGACGCCGGAGCGGCGCAGTCGAAGGAGGTGTGGATCCCGCAGGGCACCTTCAAGCTCACCGACCACGTGGTCGTGGACAAGGTGACCCTGCGCGGTGCCGGTCCCTGGTACTCCGTCCTCACCGGCCGGCACGCCACCGACCGCAACCGCGCCGCCGGGATCTACGGCAAGTACGCGCGCGGCGGCGGCTACGGCGGCCAGATACGCCCGTACGAGGACAACGGCCCCAGTCGCGCCGTAACGCTCAAGGACTTCGCGATCATCGGCGAGATCGGTGACCGCGTCGACGACGACCAGGTCAACGCCATCGGCGGGGCGATGACGGACTCCGTCGTCGACAACGTCTGGATGCAGCGGACCAAGGTCGGGGCCTGGATGGACGGCCCGATGGACAACTTCCACATCAGGAACAGCCGGATCCTCGACCAGAGCGCGGACGGGGTGAACTTCCACTGGGGCGTCACCCGCTCCTCCGTCGAGAACACCTTCCTGCGCAACACGGGCGACGACGGCCTGGCCATGTGGGCGGACACGAAGGCGAACGTCGGGAATTCCTTCAGCCACAACACCGTGGTGGCCCCGATCCTGGCCAACAACATCGCGGTGTACGGCGGCAAGGACATCAGCGTCACGGACAACGTGGCGGCCGAGACCCTGACCAACGGCGGCGGCCTGCACGTCGGCAACCGCTACCCCGGAGTGACCGCGGGGCAGGGCACGGACGTCCAGGGCACCTTCACCCTCGCCCGCAACACGCTGATCAGGACCGGGAACACGGACTACGGCTGGAACTTCCCGATCGGCGCGGTCTGGTTCGACAGCCGCAACAGCGCGATCGACAAGGCCACGATCAACGTGACCGACAGCGACATCCTGGACAGCTCCTACGCGGCCGTCCACTTCGTGTCGGGAACCACCAAGGGCGTCCACTTCGACAACGTCACGATCGACAGGACGGGGACCTTCGCCCTCCAGTTCAACGACCCGGCCGAGCTGTCCATGACCAATGTCAGGGCCACCCGGATCGGCTTCGGGGAGCCGGTGTACAGCTGCCTCGGCGCGCAGCTGAAGCTCACCCAGGGAACCGGGAACTCCGGCTGGAACACCAAGCTGCCCGCCACCTACTGCGGGCCGTTCCCGCCCGCCACCGACCAGCCGGGACCGGACCCGACGCCGACCCCCACCCCCACCCCCACCCCTACTTCCTCGTCCCCGACGCCCACGCCCACGCCGACGCCCACCCCGGACCCCACGCGCAACCTGCTGCGGGGGCGGCCCGTGGCGGAGACCTCCCACACCCAGGTCTACGATGCCGCCAAGGCTGTCGACGGTGACCCCGGCAGCTACTGGGAGAGCGCCAACAACGCCTTCCCGCAGTCGCTCACGGCCGACCTCGGGGCCTCCGCGCACCTCGGGCGCGTCGTGCTCAAGCTGCCGCCGCCGGCCGCCTGGGGAGCCCGTACCCAGACCGTCGCGGTCCTCGGGAGCGCCGACGGAACGGCCTTCACCACCCTGGTGGGCGCGCGGGACCACCGCTTCGACCCGGCCACCGGCAACCAGGTGACCATCGCCCTCCCGGCCGGCAGCGACGTCCGCCACCTGCGGGTGACCGTCACCGGCAACACCGGCTGGCCCGCGGGCCAGATCAGTGAGTTCGAGGCCTACGCGGGCTGACCCCTCTCGGCCGCCGCTGCACCCCGCCCGTCACGGCATCGGCCGCGGCGGGCGGGGCCCGTGGTACAGCCCGCTCGGCCGCATCCGCAGCGGCCGTTCCTGGTACTCCTCCAGGGCGTGCGCGATCCAGCCCGCCGTACGGGCCACCGCGAACACGGTCTCCCCGGCCTCCGCGGGCATCCCGCAGGACACCGTCAGGACGGCCAGGGCCAGATCCACGTTCGCGTGCAGCCCGGGCCGCCGGGCCGCCGTCGTGGCGACCACGTCCCGGGCGGCCGCCAGGGCGGGCCCGGCCTGGGGCAGCGCCTCCAGGCGCGCGAACAGCGCCGTCGCCCGCGGGTCCTCGCCCCGGTACAGCCGGTGGCCGAGCCCCGGCACGCGCCGCCCGGCCCGCAGGTGGTCGGCCACCACGGGCGCGGCCCCGCCCCCCTCGACCACCTCCGCCAGCATCCGGTGCGCGAGCCGCCCGGCCGCTCCGTGCAACGGGCCTTCGAGCGCCCCGAGTCCGGCCGACACCACCGCGTACGGATGGGCCCGCGCCGAGGCGGCCACCCGTACCGCCAGGGTCGACGCGGCCAGGTCGTGGTCGATCAGCAGGGCCAGCGCCAGGTCGAGCACCTCCAGCGCCACCGGATCGGCCTCCCGCGCGGTCAGCCTGCTCCACAGCTGCCAGGCCAGCGGGCCGGTCCCGCGGTGCGCCCGCCCGGCCAGCGGAAGGGCGCCGACCAGCGTGGGGATCAGGGCGCGCGCCGAGCCGAGGACGGCCTCCTCGGACAGGTCGAAGCGCAGCGGGTCGGCCACGGCGGCCGCGGCCGCCGCCACCCGCAGCCGGTCCAGCGGCCCACTGTGCTCCGGCAGGGCCGCCACCGGCCGCCGGGCGGCGGCCAGCATCTGCGCCGGGGCCTCGAAGCGGATCCCGCGGCGCAGGACGCCGGTCCAGAGCCAGTCGGCGACCTCCTCGTAGGAGTGGCGGGCGGCCAGCTCGGTCGCGTCGACGCCCCGGTACCAGTAGCGGTCGTCCTCGATCAGGGTGATGCCGGTGCGGACGGCGAGTTCGCTTCCGGCGGCGGCCTGGGGAAGCGAGGCCTCCCGGCGGCTGCGGCGCGCCAGCTCCTCGACCTCCCGGGCGGCGAAGCTGCTGCCGCGGCCCACGGGGTCGCGGCGGCTGGTGAGCTGGCCGCGGCTGACGTAGGCGTACACGGTCGCGGGTTTCACCCCGAGCAGCTCGGCGGCCTGCCGGGTGCTGAGCCGTCGGTCGTCGGTCTGCGGGTGGCCGGGCTGCGGGTCGTCGGGGGCCTGGTGGTCCATGCATCCCAGCCTACATATATTGATTCAATCAACATTGACAGTGATTCGATCCATCATGGATGGTCGATCCATGGACACCAACGTCAGCACCACCGCAGACGCCGCCACCGCGGCCGCGGCCCCCGTCACCGACGTACCCCGCGGACTCGCGGGCGTCGTCGTCACCGAGACCGCCCTCGGCGACGTCCGGGGCAGGGAGGGCTTCTACCACTACCGCCAGTACTCGGCCGTCGACCTCGCCGCCGACCGGAGCTTCGAGGACGTCTGGCACCTGATGTTCCGCGGCGCCCTCCCGGACCCCGCCGAACGCGCCGCCTTCGCCGCCGAACTCGCCCCGCTGCGCAGGCTGCCCGCCGACGTCCGGAGCGCGCTGCCCGCCCTCGCCCGGGCCACCGCGCTCTCCGGCCCCCTCGCCGGCCTGCGCACCGCGCTCTCGCTGCTCGGCGCCTCCGCAGGGTTGCGCCCCGTCTACGACCTCACGCCCGAGCGGCGGGCCGCCGACGCGCTGGCCGCCTGCGCCGCCGTACCCACCCTGCTCACGGCACTGCACCGGCTCGGCCAGGGGCTGGAGCCGGTGGAGCCGCGCGACGACCTGCCCCACGCGGCCAACTACCTGTACATGCTGACGGGCGAGGAGCCCGACCCGGTCCGGGCCCGGGCGGTCGAGCGCTACCTCATCTCCACCGTCGACCACGGCTTCAACGCCTCGACCTTCACCGCCCGGGTCATCGCCTCCACCGGCGCCGATATCGTGGCGTGCCTGACCGGCGCGATCGGCGCCCTGTCCGGCCCGCTGCACGGCGGCGCCCCCAGCCGCGCCCTGGACACGCTCGACGCCATCGGCACGGCCGACCGGATCGACCCGTGGATCCGCGAACGGGTGTCGGCGGGGGAGCGGATCATGGGGTTCGGCCACCCCGTCTACCGCACCGAGGACCCGCGTTCGCGCATGCTGCGCGAGATCGCGGAGCAGTTCGGCGGGCCGCTCGTCGACTTCGCCGTCGAGGTCGAGCGGCGCGTCGAGGCGATCCTCGCGGAGCTGAAGCCGGGCCGCGAGCTCCACACCAATGTCGAGTTCTACGCCGGTGTGGTCATGGAGCTGTGCGGGCTGCCCCGCGAGATGTTCACCCCCACCTTCTGCGCCGCGCGCGTGGTCGGCTGGAGCGCGAACGTCCTGGAGCAGGCGGCCGATTCGAAGATCATCCGGCCCGCCGCCCGGTACGTCGGCCCGACCCCGCCCCAGCCCGTACCCCCGCTCGGCTGAGGCCCGCGCCCCTGCCCGCACGCCCCTCCCCGCACGCCCTACCATCGACCGGATGAGCACCAGCCAGCCCCAGCGGACCCGGCGGACCGGGCAGCCCATTCCCGTCGTCGTCCTCGCCGGATTCCTCGGTTCCGGCAAGACCACCCTGCTCAACCACCTCCTCGCCCACCGCGGGGGGACCCGGATCGGGGTGGTCGTCAACGACTTCGGCTCCATCGAGATCGACGCGATGTCGGTCGCCGGGCAGGTCGGCGACTCGATGGTCTCCCTCGGCGGGGGCTGCCTGTGCTGCGCGGTGGACGGCAGCGAGCTGGACGCGTACCTGGCCAAACTCGCCGACCCCGCGCACCGCATCGACGTGATCGTGATCGAGGCGAGCGGTCTGGCCGAGCCGCAGGAGATGATCCGGATGCTGGTCGCCGGGGAGAACCCGGACGTCCGCTACGGCGGCATGGTCGAGGTCGTCGACGCCGCCGAATTCGACGCGACCCGGCACAAGCACCCCGAGACCGACCGCCACCTCGCCGCCGCCGACCTCGTCGTGCTCAACAAGACCGACCGGGTCGACGCCGCCGAGCGCGCCCGGATCGAGTCCGTACTCGGCGAGCTCTGCCCCGGCATCCCGGTCGTCGCCGCCGACCACGGCCGGATCGACCCCGAGCTGCTCTTCGACCGCCGCCCGTGGACGCGGACGCGCGGGCAGCTGTCCTTCGAGGACCTGCTCACCCGGGCCGCGGACGAGGACGAGGACCACGTCGGGCACGCGCACACCCTCTACGAGAGCGTCGAATTCACCGCCGACGGCGCGCTCTCGCCCCGCCGGTTCATCGACTTCCTCGACGCCCGCCCCGCCGGGCTCTACCGGATCAAGGGCTTCGTCCACTTCGGCGTACCGGGCCACGAGGAGAAGTACGAGGTCCACGCCGTCGGCCGGTTCCTGCGCTTCGCCCCGCTGCCCTGGGCCCGCGCCGAACCCCGGCGCAGCCAACTCGTCCTCATCGGCTCCGGCACCGACGGCGCCGCCCTGCTGAGCGGGCTGGAGGCCTGCCGCGAGAGCGCCCCTCAGGACGCCCCCGCCGAGAGCATGTGGGGCGTCCTGAGGTACGTCCGCCAGGAGGCGGGGGACCCGGCCGGCGAGCCGGATCCCCTGGAGCCCTAGAGCACCTCTAGAGCACCGCTCCGGCCAGCGCGGTCACCACCGCCGGGAGCGGGGTGCCCGAGCCGTCGCGGCGCGGGTCCGTCTCCGGCAGCTCGGCCGGGGCGCCGTTGGCCCCCGCCGCACGCGCCGGGGTGCCGCCCGCCCAGGCCAGCACCAGCACGTCCTCGCCCTTGAGGAACCGCTGGCAGCGCACGCCGCCGGTGGCCCGGCCCTTGCGCGGGTACTGGTCGAACGGGGTGAGCTTGCCCGACCGCATCGAATCGTCCAGGGTGCCGTGCGAACCGGCGACGGTGAACACCACGGCCCCGCCCGCCGGATCCACCGCCGAGAAGTGGATCACCTTGGCGCCCTCGGAGAGCTTGATGCCCGCCATGCCGCCCGCCGGACGGCCCTGCGGGCGGACCTGCCCCGCCGGGTACCGCAGCAGCTGGGCGTCGTCGGTGATGAAGACCAGGTCCTCCTCACCCGTGCGCAGCTCGACCGCGCCGACGATCCGGTCACCGTCCTTGAGGCCGATGACCTCCAGCTCGTCCTTGTTGGCCGGATAGTCCGGCACCACGCGCTTGACCACGCCCTGCTCGGTGCCGATGGCCAGACCCTGGGAGGACTCGTCCAGCGAGGTCAGGCAGACCACCGTCTCGTCCGCCTCCAGCCCGGAGAGGAACTCCGCGACGGGGGCCCCGCCCGCCAGGTTCGGCGCCGCGTGCGTGTCCGGCAGCTGCGGCAGGTCGATCACCGCGAGCCGCAGCAGCCGCCCGGCCGAGGTCACCACGCCCACATCGGCCCGCGCGGTCGCCGCGACCTGCGAGACGATCAGGTCGTGCTTGGCCCGGGCGGCGCCCTCCTCGGCGACCGCGAGCGGCTCGCCGTTGGCCGTACGGGCCAGCAGACCGGTGGAGGAGAGCAGCACCCGGCACGGGTCGTCCGCGACCTCCAGCGGAACCGCCGCGACCGTCGAGCCCGCCGACTCCAGCAGCACCGTGCGCCGCTCGGTGCCGAACTTCTTCGCGACCGCCGCCAGTTCGTTGGAGACCATCTTGCGCAGCTCGGTGTCCGACTCGAGGATCCCGGTCAGCTCGTCGATCTCGCCGTTGAGGCGGTCCTGCTCGTTCTCCAGCTCCAGCCGGTCGAACTTGGTGAGCCGGCGCAGCGGGGTGTCC
This sequence comes from Streptomyces sp. NPDC002138, assembly GCF_040296485.1. Taxonomy (NCBI): domain Bacteria; kingdom Bacillati; phylum Actinomycetota; class Actinomycetes; order Kitasatosporales; family Streptomycetaceae; genus Streptomyces; species Streptomyces sp. NPDC002138. The sequence continues at coordinate 30,544 of NZ_JBEOXE010000054.1, forward strand.
AGGATGTACTGGGTCTGGATCTCGCTCAGCGAGAACCGCTCGATCAGCCGGGCCTTGGCCTGCGCGGAGTTCTCGCTGTCGCGGATCAGCCGGATGACCTCGTCGATGTCGACGAGGGCCACCAGCAGGCCCTCGACGAGGTGCAGCCGGTCGCGCCGCTTGGTGCGGCGGAACTCGCTGCGGCGGCGCACGACCTCGAAGCGGTGGTCGAGGTAGACCTCCAGCAGCTCCTTGAGGCCCAGCGTCAGCGGCTGGCCGTCCACCAGGGCGACGTTGTTGATGCCGAAGGATTCCTCCATCGGCGTCAGCTTGTACAGCTGCTCCAGCACGGCCTCGGGGTGGAAGCCGTTCTTGATCTCGATGACCAGGCGCAGACCGTGCGAGCGGTCCGTGAGGTCCTTCACATCGGCGATGCCCTGGAGCTTCTTCGAACCGACCAGGTCCTTGATCTTCGCGATGACCTTCTCGGGGCCGACCGCGAAGGGCAGTTCGGTGACGACCAGACCCTTGCGGCGGGCCGTCACGTTGTCCACGGAGACCGTCGCGCGGATCCGGAAGGTGCCGCGCCCGTTCTCGTAGGCGTCCTTGATGCCGGACAGGCCCACGATCCGGCCGCCGGTCGGCAGGTCCGGACCCGGGATGAAGCGCATCAGCGCCTCCAGGTCGGCCTCCGGGTAGCGGATCAGGTGCCGGGCGGCGGCGATGACCTCGCCCACGTTGTGCGGGGGCATGTTGGTGGCCATGCCGACCGCGATCCCCGACGCGCCGTTGACCAGCAGGTTCGGGTACGCCGCGGGCAGGACCCCGGGTTCGAGCTCCTGGCCGTCGTAGTTCGGGGTGAAGTCGACGGTGTCCTCGTCGATGGACTCCGTCATGAGCGAGGCGGCGTCGGCCATCCTGGACTCGGTGTACCGCATGGCGGCGGGCGGGTCGTCGTTGCCGAGGGAACCGAAGTTGCCGTGGCCGTCGACCAGCGGCAGGCGCATCGAGAAGGGCTGGGCCATGCGCACGAGGGCGTCGTAGATCGACGCGTCACCGTGCGGATGGAGCTTGCCCATGACCTCGCCGACGACGCGGGCGCACTTCACGTAACCGCGGTCGGGGCGCAGGCCCATCTCGTTCATCTGGTACACGATGCGGCGGTGTACCGGCTTCATGCCGTCCCGGGCGTCGGGCAGGGCGCGGGAGTAGATCACCGAGTACGCGTACTCGAGGAAGGAGCCCTGCATTTCGTCGACGACGTCGATGTCGAGGATCTTCTCCTCGAAATCCTCCGGCGGCGGGGTCTTCGTGCTGCGGCGGGCCATCGCTGCGCGGCTCCTTAACCATGGTGATGGGGGCTGGGTCTGACGCGGACCATTGTGGCCCGAGGCACCGACAACGCCGACTCCGACCCAGGAGTGACCCGGGAACTTCTCCAGGGGCCGACGCGCTTGCATACAGTGACAGGTCTGACGGAATTCTCTACATCGCGATCGAAGGGACCACATGCCCATGGGTCACACGGCCACAGCTCAGGCCGGCTCCGGCGGCCTGACAGCGACCGAGCACCGCCTGGCCAACGGCCTGCGCGTGGTGCTCTCCGAGGACCACCTGACCCCGGTCGCCGCGGTCTGCCTGTGGTACGACGTCGGTTCGCGTCACGAGGTCAAGGGCCGGACCGGTCTGGCTCACCTCTTCGAGCACCTGATGTTCCAGGGCTCGAAGAGCGTCCCCGGGAACGGCCACTTCGAGCTGGTCCAGGGCGCCGGCGGTTCGCTCAACGGCACCACCAGCTTCGAGCGGACCAACTATTTCGAGACGATGCCGACGCACCAGCTGGAACTCGCGCTGTGGCTGGAGGCGGACCGGATGGGCTCGCTGCTGGCCGCATTGGACGAGGAGTCCATGGAGAACCAGCGCGACGTCGTCAAGAACGAGCGCCGCCAGCGCTACGACAACGTCCCCTACGGCACGGCGTTCGAGCGGCTGACCGCCCTCGCCTACCCGGAGGGCCACCCGTACCACCACACGCCGATCGGCTCGATGGCCGACCTGGACGCGGCCTCCCTGGAGGACGCGCGGACCTTCTTCCGCACGTACTACGCGCCCAACAACGCCGTGCTGTCGGTCGTCGGGGACATCGACCCCGAGCAGACGCTCGCCTGGGTCGAGAAGTACTTCGGCACCATCCCCTCGCACGACGGCAAGCAGCCGCCGCGCGACGGCGCGCTGCCCGACACCATGGGCGGCCAGCTGCGCGAGGAGATCGTCGAGGAGGTCCCGGCCCGCGCCCTGATGGCCGCCTACCGGCTCCCGCACGACGGCACCCGCGACTGCGACGCCGCCGACGTGGCGCTGACCATCCTGGGCGGCGGTGACTCCTCCCGGCTCCACAACCGCCTGGTGCGCCGCGACCAGAGCGCCGTGGCCGCCGGTTTCGGCATGCTGCGCCTGGCCGGCGCGCCCTCGCTCGGCTGGCTGGACGTCAAGACCTCCGGCGGGGTCGAGGTACCCGACATCGAGGCCGCCGTCGACGAGGAACTCGCGCGGTTCGCCGCCGAGGGCCCGACGGCCGAGGAGATGGAGCGCGCGCAGGCCCAGCTGGAGCGCGAATGGCTGGACCGGCTGAGCACGGTGGCCGGCCGCGCCGACGAACTGTGCCGCTTCGCGGTCCTCTTCGGCGACCCGCAACTGGCGCTCACCGCCGTCGGCCGCGTCCTCGACATCACCGCCGAGGAGGTCCAGGCCGTGGCCGCCGCCCGCCTGCGTCCGGACAACCGCGCGGTGCTCGTCTACGAGCCGATCGCGGCCGAGGACGCCGAGGAAGCCGCCGAGAACGACGAGAACGAAGGGGTGGAGCAGTGAGCGACACCGCAGCCGTCACGATGACCTTCCACCCCCAGCCGCAGCCCGGCGAGGCCAAGCCGTGGGCGTTCCCCGCCCCCGAGCGCGGCGCGCTGGCGACCGGCCTGACCGTGCTGCGCTGCCACCGGCCCGGCCAGCAGGTGGTGGCCGTCGAGATCAACCTCGAAGCCCCGCTGGACGCCGAGCCGGCCGGGCTGGACGGCGTGGCCACCATCATGGCCCGCGCGCTGTCCGAGGGCACCGACAAGCACTCCGCCGAGGAGTTCGCGGCCGAGCTGGAGCGCTGCGGCGCCACCCTCGACGCGCACGCCGACCACCCGGGCATCCGGGTCTCGCTGGAGGTCCCGGCCTCCCGCCTGGCCAAGGCCCTGGGCCTGCTCGCCGAGGCGCTGCGCGCCCCCGCCTTCGCCGACTCCGAGGTCGACCGCCTGGTGCGCAACCGGCTCGACGAGATCCCGCACGAGCTGGCCAACCCGCAGCGCCGGGCCGCCAAGCAGCTCTCCCAGGAGCTGTTCCCGGCCACGCTGCGGATGTCCCGCCCGCGCCAGGGCACCGAGGAGACGGTCGCCCGGATCGACTCCGCGGCCGTACGCGCCTTCTACGAGGCCCACGTGCGCCCCGCCACGGCCACCGCGGTCGTGGTCGGCGACCTGACCGGCATCGACCTGGACGCCGTCCTGGCGGACACCCTCGGCACCTGGACGGGCAACGCCGCCGCGCCGCTCCCCGTGCCGCCGATCACCGCGGACGACACGGGCCGCGTGGTCATCGTGGACCGGCCGGGCGCGGTCCAGACGCAGTTGCTGATCGGGCGGATCGGCGCGGACCGGCACGACCGGGTCTGGGCGCCCCAGGTGCTGGGCACGTACTGCCTGGGCGGCACCCTGACCTCCCGTCTGGACAAGGTCCTGCGCGAGGAGAAGGGGTACACGTACGGCGTGCGCGCCTTCGGGCAGGTGCTGCGGTCCACGGCCGACGGCACCGGCGCGTCGATGCTCGCCATCAGCGGGTCGGTGGACACCCCGAACACCGGCCCGGCGCTGGACGACCTCTGGAAGGTGCTGCGCACCCTCGCGGAGGGCGGCCTGACCGACGCCGAGCGGGACGTGGCGGTGCAGAACCTGGTGGGCGTCGCCCCGCTCAAGTTCGAGACGGCCGCGTCCGTCGCGGGGACCCTGGCCGACCAGGTCGAGCAGGGCCTGCCGGACGACTACCAGGCGCAGTTGTACGCGCGGCTGGCAGAGACGGGCACGGTGGAGGCCACGTCGGCCGTCGTCAACGCCTTCCCGGTGGACCGTCTCGTCACGGTCCTGGTCGGCGACGCCGCGCAGATCGAGGCGCCCGTGCGGGCCCTCGGAATCGGTGACGTGAGCGTCGTCGCCAACTGAGCGTGCGAGGAGGGGTTCTGGTGGCTTGACCACCAGAACCCCTTTTGTCCGTTTGGTGGAGAGGTTGCTTCTATGTCACGTGACGTAGGTAACAATGGGGCGTGTGTGTTTGGTGATTACCGGATGATCCGCCTAGCGTCGGCCGTGCTGTCCGTCAGTTGTACGCGCCGCACTCGCGGCACCGGGCAGCGATCGCCGAGTCCCCGTCAGGCGCGAGCCTGGGGAGCCGGGGACCCACAGTCCCTGGGGTGAATCGGACCGTCTCGCGAGAGAGGGCCCGTAGGAGACCTTCCTGCTCCGAACCCGTCAGCTAACCCGGTAGGCGAGAAGGAAGGAAAGGATCAGCCCCTTCATGGCGTTCGGCAGCTCTCGTGCCTCCTCCTCCGGCGGCAAGCACCGCGGTTCCAGCCGTCTGAGCCGGAAGACCGCAAGCGTCGCCGGCATAGCCGCCCTCGCCGCCACCGGCGTCGCGGCCACCCTCGCCGCCCCGGCCTTCGCCGCGGACAACCACAGCAGCACCCCTCCGGCCGACTCGAACATGAAGGCCGTCGTCGCCCCCGACCTCGCCGGTGACCTCGAGGCCCAGGCCGACGCCCAGCGCAACGCCGCCGACGCGACCGCCCTCAGGGTGCAGGCCGAGAACGAGGCGCGGACGAAGGCGGCCGAGGCCAAGCGGATGGCCGAGGCCAAGGTCAAGGCCGAGCGCGAGGCCAAGGAGCGTGCGGACCGCGAAGAGGAGCGCAAGCGCCTCAACGCCTTCGTGACGCCGATCGAGGGCTCCTACGTCAGCACCCAGTACGGCGTCGGCGGCAGCATGTGGTCCTCCGGCAGCCACACGGGCATCGACTTCCACGCCGGTGTGGGCACCGTCGTGCGCGCCGTCGGCGCGGGCGTCATCGTCGAGGCCGGCAACGGCGGCGCGTACGGCAACAACATCGTCATCAAGCACAACGACGGTACGTACACCCAGTACGCGCACCTCTCCCGGCTGAGCGTCTCGGCCGGCGAGCAGGTCACCGCCGGGCAGCAGATCGGCCTGTCGGGCGACACCGGCAACGTCAGCGGCGCGCACCTGCACTTCGAGGCCCGCACCGGCCCGTCGTACGGCTCGGACATCAACCCGCTGACCTACCTGCGGGCCCGCGGCGTCAACATCTGATCCCGCCCGCACGGCAGCGTCCCGAAGGCCCCGGCTCATCGAGCCGGGGCCTTCGCGTCGTGCGCGCGGCGCCGGTGGCCCGTCGTGGTCGCTCATTTCCGCCCGTCCTCGGAAAATATCGCGTGTTGCAATAGAGTCGACGCAATGGAATCGGCGGCAGCGGTATTCAGCGGAGGTCCGGTCTTGCGAATTCCCGCGCACGCGGTTTGTACGGCGATCCGCGACGACATCGTTTCCGGGGTCTTCGGACCGGGCGTCCGGCTCACCGAGGAGGTGCTCGCCCGGCGTTACGGAGTCTCCCGCGTCCCCGTCCGCGAGGCCCTGCGCACCCTGGAGTCCGAGGGCTTCGTCACCACCCGCCGGCACGCGGGCGCCTGTGTCGCCGAGCCCACCGAGCAGGAGGCGGCCGACCTGCTGGAGGTCCGGATGCTGCTGGAGCCCCTCGCCGTGGCCCGCGCCGCCCACAGGCGCGGCGAGGCGCACCTCAAGGTGCTGCGGGGGCTGGTCAGGCTGGGGCAGGAGCGGGCCAGGAGGGGGCAGGGGGACGATCTGCGGGCCCTGGGGGGCTGGTTCCACGAGACGCTCGCGCAGGCCTCAGGCAGCCCCGGCCTGATCGCGCTGCTCACCCAGATGCGGCACAAGGTGGCCTGGATGTACGTCGTGGACGCCCCCGTGCGGCCGGTGGAGTCCTGGGCGGAGCACGGCGCGATCGTGGACGCGGTGGCGCGCGGCGACGCGGAGCGGGCGCGGGCGCTGACCGCGGCCCACGCGGACCGCGCGGCGGGGGCGCACCGGCTGCGCGTGAGGACTTCGCAACCTGCCGTAAACACGGCGAGCGGCGGCCTTTAACACGGCGCGTATACAAAGGACGGGTGGGGCGGCTATTTCCGCTTCCCTTTATGACGCCACGGATATCGGCGGCCGGAAGTCGGAAGTCGGCGGTGGATGTCGCGAGTGGATATTCGCGCCCCGGCCGGATGGTCTGGAAAAGCCGCGGAGCCGTGGCCCCCGGGGTTCCGGGAGCCACGGCTCCGCCGTGCGTGGTGCGGGGGCCGGGCCCCGGGGTCAGACGGTCTCGGGGAGCTCTTCGAGGCCCTCGGCGACCAGCTTGGCCAGACGGTCGAGCGCGGCGTCCGCACCCTCGGCGTCGGACGCGAGGATGATCTCCTCGCCGCCCTGGGCGCCCAGGCCCAGGACCGCGAGCATGGACGCGGCGTTGACCGGGTTGCCGTCGGCCTTGGAGATCGTCACCGGGACGCCGGAAGCGGTCGTCGCCCGGACGAAGATCGAGGCGGGACGAGCGTGCAGGCCCTCGGCCCAGCCGACGTTGACGCGGCGCTCTGCCATGGTGATGCCCTTCAGGTTCCAATGGTTGTCTAGACCAGTCTCTCACGGCGCTCTGAATGCTCCGGCCGACTTCCGACCCCCATCCGCCTGCCGTTCGGCCCTCCTCAGCTTGCACTGGTTCGTCCCGGCTCGCCTAGCGCGCCGCGCGCACGCCCCCGGGCCGATGCGGCCCCGGCGACCGCTCTTCCGCCCTCGCCCCAAGGCAGGCTCTAGGGTGGCCTCATGACCACCGCGTCGGACCCCTCGTACCCGGCCCACTGGGAAGCGGACGTCGTGCTGCGCGACGGCGGCACCGCCCGGATCCGCCCCATCACGACCGAGGACGCGGACCGCCTGGTCAGCTTCTACGAACAGGTCTCGGACGAGTCGAAGTACTACCGCTTCTTCGCCCCGTACCCCCGGCTGTCCGCCAAGGACGTGCACCGCTTCACCCACCACGACTACGTGGACCGGGTGGGCCTCGCGGCCACGGTCGGCGGCGAGTTCATCGCGACCGTGCGCTACGACCGGATCGGCGCCGACGGCCGCCCCGCCTCCGGGGCCGCCGACGAGGCCGAGGTCGCCTTCCTCGTCCAGGACGCCCACCAGGGCCGCGGGGTCGCCTCCGCCCTCCTCGAACACATCGGCGCGGTGGCGCGCGAGCGCGGGATCCGCCGGTTCGCCGCCGAGGTGCTGCCCGCCAACACCAAGATGATCAAGGTGTTCAAGGAGGCCGGCTACGAGCAGAAGCGCAGCTTCGAGGACGGCGCGGTCCACCTCACCCTCGACCTCGAACCCACCGCCGAGTCGCTCGCCGTCCAGCGCGCCCGCGAGCAGCGGGCCGAGGCCCGCTCCGTCCAGCGCCTGCTCGCCCCGGGCTCCGTCGCCGTGATCGGCGCCAGCCGCACGGGAACCGGCGTGGGCGCCGCCGCCCTGCGCAATCTGCGCGACAGCGGATTCGACGGCGCGCTGTACGCGGTCAACGACGCCGTGACCTCCGACCTGCTGCTCGGCGTACGGGCGCACCGCACGCTCGGCGGCATCGGGGAGCCGGTCGACCTCGCGGTGGTGGCGGTTCCGGCCGAGCGGGTCCCCGAGGTGGTCGCGGACTGCGGGGAGCACGGGGTGCAGGGCCTGGTGGTGCTCTCGGCGGGGTACGGCGAGAGCGGGCCCCTCGGGCTCGAGCGCCAGCGGGAGCTGGTGCGCCAGGCGCGGACGTACGGCATGCGCGTCGTCGGCCCCAACGCCTTCGGCGTGATCAACACCGCTCCCGGGGTCCGGCTCAACGCCTCGCTGGCGCCCGCGCCGACCCCCGAGCCGGGGCGGATCGGGCTCTTCACCCAGTCCGGGGCCATCGGGATCGCCCTGCTCGCCGGGCTGCTGCGGCGCGGCGAGAGCCTGTCCTCCTTCGTGTCGGCGGGCAACCGGGCGGACGTCTCGGGCAACGACATCCTCCAGTACTGGTACGACGACCCGGCCACGGACGTCGGCCTGCTGTACCTCGAAACGCTCGGCAACCCGCGCAAGTTCACCCGCATCGCCCGGCGCACGGCACTGGTGAAGCCGGTGGTGGTGGCCAAGGGGGGACGCCACAGCGGGGTCACCCCGGCGGGGCACGCGGTCCCCGGCACCCGGCTGCCCGACGCCACCGTCTCGGCGCTGCTGCGCCAGGCCGGGGTGATCCGGGTGGACACGGTGACGGAGCTGGTGGACGTGGGCCTGCTGCTCGGGTCCCAGCCGCTGCCGAGGGGGCCGCGGGTGGCGATCCTCGGGAACTCCGAGTCGTTGGGCGTGCTGACGTACGACGCCTGCCTGACGGAGGGGCTGCGGCCGTGGCCGCAGCTGGACCTGACGACGGAGGCGACTCCGGAGGACTTCCGGGTGGCGCTGGTCGCGGCGCTGGCCGCCGATGCGAACGATGCGGTGATCGTCACGGCGATTCCCGCCGTGGGGCGGCAGGATCTGACCGGTGGGCTCGCGGTGGCCATCCGGCAGGCGCTGGCCGAGGTTCCGGGCAAGCCGGTGGCCGTCGTCCACGTGGAGCTGGGCGCCCTGGCCGAAGCCCTCTCAGCGGCCACGACCCTCCGCCCCGCCCCGGCCGCGGGCGGCCCCGCCCCGGCCGCCTCACACGCCGGCGGGGCCGCGAGCGTCGCCTCACACGCCGGCGGGGCTGGGTTTGCCTCCGGAAGGGCGTTCTCCGGCGCGGGGGCGGGGGCACATTCAGCCCGCCCGGCGTTTGAGGGCCCGCCGGAGGCAGGATCGGGCGGCGCGGGCCCGCACCCGCGCTCCACCGCGGCGCACGCGGCGACCTCCGCGTCGGAGCGGGACGGCGGGGGCGGGAGGGTGCCGGCCTATCCCGCGGCCGAGCGGGCCGTGCGGGCGCTCGCGGAGGCCGTCCGGTACGCCCACTGGCGGCGCGCCGCCGCCACCCCCGGCCGCGTGCCCGAGTTCGACGACATCGACGAGAGCGGCACGGCGGCCCAGCTGGCCGCCCTGCTCGACAAGAGCGACGCCGCAGCCCTGACCCTCCCCGACGACGAGACCCGGGAGCTGCTCGCCCGCTACGGGATCCACGTCCGCCCCACCCTCCCCGCCCCCACCCCCGACGCCGCCGCCGAGGCAGCCCGCACGCTCGGCTACCCGGTCGCGCTCAAGACCACCGCCCCGCACCTGCGCCACCGCGCCGACCTCGGCGGCGTACGGCTGGACCTGACCACCGAGGCCGACCTGCGCCGGTCCTACGACGAGCTGACCGAGGCCCTCGGCACCTCCGCCGAGCTCCTGCCGGTCGTCCAGGCCATGGCACCCCGCGGCGTGGACACGGTCGTGCGCGCCGTGGTCGACCCCGGCGCCGGCTCCGTCCTCTCCTTCGGGCTCGCCGGGGTCGCCTCCGAACTCCTCGGCGACACCGCCCACCGCCTGGTCCCCGCGACCGACCGCGACGCCGCCGAGCTGATCCGGTCCATCCGCACCGCCCCCCTCCTCTTCGGCTGGCGCGGCAGCGACCCCGTGGACACCCCGGCCCTGGAGGAGCTGCTGCTGCGGCTGTCCCGGCTGGTCGACGACCACCCCGAGGTGGTCGGGGTCACCCTCGAACCGGTCGTGGTCGCCACCGAGGGCCTCTCGGTGCTCAGCGCCACCCTCCGCATCGCCCGTCCCCCCGCCCGCACGGACCTCGGGCCGCGCACCCTTCCCAGTTACTAGACCGTCTCTTCCGGCGGACCCGCCCGGGCAGGCCGAGGCGCCCCGTACGGGCCTTAGGATGGACCTCATGGCGAAATCCGGTACGACGACCCAGGGGCTGCGCGCGGCTATCGAGCGCAGCGGCTACTACCCGGCCCTCGTGGCCGAGGCGGTGGAGGCCGCCGTGGGCGGTGAGCCGATCTCGTCGTACCTGGTCCACCAGGAGACCACCTTCGACTCCAACGAGGTCCGCCGCCACGTCACGGTCCTCGTCCTGACCGGCAACCGCTTCATCGTGAGCCACACCGACGAGCAGGCCGCCGACGCCGGGTCGCCGTCCCCGTACGCGACCACCTCGACCGAGTCGGTCAAGGTCGCCGGCATCTCCTCGGTGGTGCTCAGCCGCGTCGTCGCCAACCCGGAGTCCTACACCCCCGGCACCCTGCCCCGCGAGGTCGTCCTGACCATCGGCTGGGGCGCGGTCTCCCGGATCGACCTGGAGCCCGCCGCCTGCGGCGACCCGAACTGCGACTCCGACCACGGCTACACCGGCAATTCCACCGCCGACGACCTCAGCCTGCGGGTCAGCGAGGCGGGCGACGGCCCCGAGGCCGTGCGCCAGACCCTCGTCTTCGCCCAGGCGCTGAGCGAGGCCACCGCGGCCACGACCACCCAGGCCGCCCGCTGATGGCACACTCCGCGCAGCAGGACTGGCAGGAGCCGGAGCTGCTGGACCTGTCCGGCGCGCCCGTTCCGCAGTACGGCACCGGCTCGCTCGCCGATCTGCTGCCCACCCTCGCGGCGGGCCAGGGCGTCCCCGGCCTCACCGCGGGCATCGCCGAGCTGACCCCGGCGGACCGCAACTGCGTGTTCCTGATCGACGGACTCGGCTGGGAGCAGCTCAAGGCCCACCCGGCCGAGGCCCCCTTCCTGACCTCCCTGCTCGGCAGCTCGCGCGGCGGCACCGGCCGCCCGATCACCGCGGGCTTCCCGGCGACCACCGCCACCTCGCTCGCCTCCGTCGGCACCGGCCTGCCGCCCTCCGCGCACGGCCTGCCCGGTTACGCGGTCCGCAATCCGGCGACCGGCGAGCTGATGAACCAGCTGCGCTGGAAGCCCTGGACCCAGCCCAAGACCTGGCAGCCGTACCCGACCGTCTTCCAGCTCGCCGACGCCGCCGGGATCGCCACCTCGCAGGTGTCCTCCCCGGACTTCCAGCACACCCCGCTCACCAAGATCGCGCTGAGCGGCGGCAGCTTCCACGGCCGGATCACCGGCGAGGACCGGATGGACCTCGCGGCCCTGCGCCTCGCCGCCGGTGACCGCTCGCTCGTCTACACGTACTACAGCGAGCTGGACGGCGCCGGTCACCGTTTCGGCGTCGACTCCGACGCGTGGCGCGGCCAGCTGATGTACGTCGACCGGCTCGTCCAGCGCCTGGCCGAGCAGCTGCCGCCGCGCTCCGCGCTCTACGTCACCGCCGACCACGGGATGGTCGACATCCCCTTCGACGAGGACGCGCGGATCGACTACGACGAGGACTGGGAGCTGGGGGCGGGCGTGGCCCTGCTCGGCGGCGAGGGCCGGGCCCGTCACGTGTACGCCGTCCCGGGCGCGCAGGCCGACGTACTGACCGTGTGGCGCGAGGTGCTCGGCGACCGGTTCTGGATCGCGAGCCGCGAGGAAGCGCTGGAGCTGGGCTGGTTCGGCGCTCCCGGTGTCTGCGACGAGCGGGTGCTCGGGCGGATCGGGGACGTCATCGCCGCCGCCCACGCGGACATGGCGATCACCGCCTCCCGGACCGAGCCGAACGAGTCCGGGCTCGCCGGAATGCACGGTTCGATGACCGCGGCCGAGCAGCTCGTCCCGCTGCTCGAGATCCGCTCGTCCTAGCGGCCCGTCGGCCCCTCCTCCCGCCGTCTCCTCCCGCCCCCGCCGCCCCTTCCCGATCTCGAAAGGTCCCGTACTTCCCATGCCCGAGCTGGCCTTTTTCTCCGGAACCATGGACTGCGGGAAGAGCACGCTGGCGCTCCAGATCGCCCACAACCGCGACGCGCGGGGGCTGCAGGGCGTGATCTTCACCCGTGACGACCGGGCGGGCGAGGGCAAGCTGTCCTCGCGCCTGGGTCTGGTGACCGAGGCGGTCGAGGCGCCGCAGGACATGGACCTGTACGCCTACCTGGTCGCGCAGCTCTCCCAGGGCGGCCGGGCGGACTACGTGATCGTGGACGAGGCGCAGTTCCTGACCCCGGACCAGATCGACCAGCTCGCCCGGATCGTGGACGAACTCGGCCTGGACGTCTTCGCGTTCGGCATCACCACCGACTTCCGCACCAAGCTGTTCCCGGGCTCGCAGCGGCTGATCGAGCTGGCGGACCGGATCGAACAGCTCCAGGTCGAGGCCCTGTGCTGGTGCGGCGCCCGCGCGACGCACAACGCCCGCACGGTGGGCGGCGAGATGGTCGTCGAGGGCGAGCAGGTCGTGGTCGGCGATGTGAACCGCCCGGCGGAGGAGATCGGTTACGAGGTCCTCTGCCGCCGCCACCACCGCCGCCGCATGACCTCGGCGGCGGCCCACGCGGGCGTCCTCTCCCCGGACGTCCTCCCGGTCAACCACGCCTGACCGCCCTCCCCTCGCCCCTGTCCCGTGACGGGGGCGAGGCCGGGCGGCCGCCTCGTGCGTGACCCGCCGGACGGTCAGCTCCGCTGGAAGAACTCCACCTCCGCCAGGGCGACGTGGTGGTCCGGGGCCGACCCGGCGGGTGCGTCGAGGGTCAGGCGGATCGTCATGGCGTCGCTGATGCCGGTGGAAAACTCCTGCGGACCGGGCTTGTCGCTCAGGGTGAGCCGCTTGCGGACCTTCTGGCCGTCCCGTGCCGTCACTTCCATGTCGATCTGGAGCGCCCGCCCCTGTTTCGCGTACTCCTCGGGTGAGGAGGAGGCGCCGTTGGTGATGATCACGTCGACCAGGCGGAACGGCTTGGCGAAGGTGTACGTCACCCGGGCGCCGGGGCCGGGCGCGCCCCAGTAGCGGTTGCTGAGCCCGTCCGTGGTGGCGCTCACCGGGTGCCCGGGCAGTTCGGCGCTCGCCTCGACGCGGGTCGGGGTCACCGCCCTGGCCTTGCCGAGCTTGTCGCGGGTGTCCTCGATCAGGTGGCGTCCGGCCGGCAGCATCAGGAAGCCGGCCGCGCACAGGGCCAGCACCACGGCCAGGATCACCATGAGGCGGACCATCCGTCCCGAGCCCGCCCGCGTGCGGCGGCGAAACGGCCAGATCGTCCGCCACCACGGCAGGGGAGCCGGCGCGGTGGTGGGCGTCAGCCGCGCCGCGCAGCGGCGGCAGAAGCGGCGGTCCGGCGGGTTGGGCGTGCCGCAGGCGGGGCACGGCACCCCGGTCATGTCGTCGCTCCCCGCAGCGGGACGCACGACCGGGCGCGGCGCGACAGCCTTCGCGGGCCGGACGGCCTGCGGGAAGTCGACCGGCGCGGTGGCGGCCTGCGGAGCGGCGGCCCGCGGAGCGGCTGCCCGCGGGGTGGCAGGCGGCGCGGCGGGCGGTGCCTCGGGGGTGGCAGGCGGCGCGGCGGCGCGCGGTGGCGGCGGGGTGCGCTCCGCCTCGCGCGTCCCGCGGGCGGTCGGGTCCTCCCCACCGGCCGGGCGGGCCTCCGGCGGAGGTGTCCGCGTCGCAGCGGGCTCCGGCGGGGAAGGCTCCGCTCCCGACGGCCCAGGCGGGTCGGACTCCTCGTCGGCGGGCGGCCGGGAGTCCACCGGCTCCGGGGCCGGGGCCGGGGCCCGGGAGGCGGCGCCGTCCGACCAGCCCAGGTAGGCGCCGCAGTTGCCGCAGAAGTCGTCCCCCGCGCCATTGGACGCCCCGCACACGGGACACGCACGCACCGCCGTCACCTCCCTTCAGCTGCGGGAGGCCCCGAGAGGACCTCCACCCGACAGGACGTGTGAACAGGGCACAGCATGCGCACGAGCGAGCGGACGCGGTCCGCGTCCACCACGTCGTCGCGGGACGGCCACACCCGGACCAGAACCTCGTCGGCCGGAGCAGCGGGAAGTTCGCCGCCGGCCGTTCGGGACCAGGCGGCCCCGCCGTCCCCGCTGACCTCGGCGGACACGCCCAGTACCAGGCGCAGGGCCTCGGTCAGGCCGCGCCGGGTGCCGCGCCAGCGGTGCAGTTCCACCGCGCGTGCCACCGCCTCACGCCGCAGCCCGGTCGGCCACCGGGGGTCGTCGACGCCGCCGACCCAAGAGGCCAGCCAGGACAGGAAGTCGGCCGGGGCCAGCCGGGGATCGAGGTAGGAGGGCAGGTTGTCGAGGGTCGTGAAGACCGGGGCCAGGACCGTGTCCAGCCCCGCCGTGAACCGCTGGGCGAAGTCGTCGTCGGCGTACAGCGCGGGCAGCTGTTCGCCGATCGGGTACCGGCTGGGCAGGCCGGTGACCGCGGCCCGGCTCATCCGCGCACCCCCGTCTCCGGCTCCGTCACGACCACCTGGTGCTGGTAGGAGAAGACCAGCGCGCCCGCTGCGATGTCGATCCGGTCGGCCGGGGCGCCGCGCCGCCCCGTGATCGGGTCGGCGGCGAACATCCGGATCTCCTCCACCAGCACGTCCCCGATGGCGCGTTGCAGCACACCGAACACCTCGCCGTACTGCACGGGCCGCCCGAACGGCCAGCCGGCGCCGTCGGGGCCGCCGTGCAAGGGGTTGAGGTGGCGGAACAGTGCGGCGAGCGCCGCCTCGCGCACCTGGTCGGCGTCCGCCGCGGGAGCGGACAGCCGGGCGACCACGGTGACGCCCTGGTAGACGGGTGGTTCCACGACGAGGCGCGTGCCGATCAGGCGCCGTTCGTCGAGGGTGGTGGTGATCGCGGTGAGTACCTGGTCGGAGGGGATCAGCTGCTCGAAGCGGAGCCGGTCGCCCTCGTCGGCCACCGCGTCCGGCACCACCAGGACCCGTACCGCGCCCGCGCCACCCCGGCCGTCAGCGGCCGGCAGACAGCGGACCCGGCGCACCGAGGGCGCCGCCTGGCGGGCGATGATCTCGTAGTCCTCGGCGGTCACCGCGCGCTCCTGCATGCGCAGCGCCTGGGGCGCCCGCAGCTTGGCGTTGTCGATCGTCTCGCCGGCGACACCGCCGCGCGCCGCCTCCCGGTTGGTGACCCGGGCGACGTACGGGACGGAGCTGCGCAGGACGGAGACGGCGCCGCGGGAGACGTTGCCCGCCGGCCCGCCCCCGGTGCGGTAGCGGGCCACGCGGACCTGGGAGCCCTTGGGCGGGACGGCACCGCAGGACCGCAAGGTGCCGTCGGCCTCGCGCAGCACCGGCGGGAACGTGAACTCGCCGGTGGTGGCGTTCACGCGGACGTGCCGGTCGTCGGGTCCCGAGCGGCCGAAATTGTCCACCAGGTCCCAGCGCTGCCATCCTTCCGGGGAGGACACCTCCACCACCGGCGGCTCCCCGTCGAGCAGCACGGGCGGGCGGCCGAGCCGGAAGGTCTGGCCCGCCACTCCCTCCGAAGCGCCGAGCGGTACGTCGGTCACCCGCTCGGCGTGCTCCACGGACATCGTGCCACCGACGGTGAAGACGGCGGCCTCGCGCACGGTCGGGGACTCCGAGTAGAACGGCTGGCCGGGCTCCGGCTCGGTGACCCGGCAGCGCAGCCAGCCCGCGCGGGTGCCGCTGATCAGCGACGCGGTATGCCCGGCCGGGACGTACACGATGACCTCACCGGGCCGGTTGAGACCGCCCGTGCTGTCGGAGTCGGTCTCGCAGCGCTGCCACCGGCCGCCGTCCCATGCCTCCCACACCAGCGGGGGCTGGCGCGGGTCGACACCGACGCCCTCGACGCGGCTGTCGAGGCGGACCGCGACCACACAGCGCGGTACCGCCGTCGGCAGGCCGAACAACAGCGCGTCGCCGGGCTCGGGCGTCGCCTGGAAGCACGGTATGTCGTGGCCCTCGGCGAGCGTACCGGTCCGGTCGGTCAGGTCACCGGTACGGGGCGCGGTGACCAGACGCGTCAACTCGCTCGGCACGATGCGCAGATCACCGGTGGTCGCGAAGACCACGGCCTCCTCGGTCTCCCCGGCGGCGGTCGTCACCTCGGTGCCCGCGGGCAGCGTCAGCGTCTCGGGCTGTGGAGCCGACAGCCAGAAGTCGACGTCGGCGACGGCGGCCGCGGGCGGGTAGAGCTGGATGTCCAACAGGTCCAGGAACGCCAGGTAGTTCTTGTCCGGGACCCGGTTCAGCCGGTACAGCAGCTGGTCCACGAGGTAGGCGAACGTCTCGATCAGGGTGACGCCCGGGTCGGAGACGTTGTGGTCGGTCCACTCCGGGGCGCGCTGCTGCACGTACCGCTTCGCCTCGTCGACGAGTTGCTGGAACCGCCGGTCGTCCAGGTTGGGGGAGGGCAGGGCCATCAGTCCGCGACCATTTCCTCGGCCCCCTCCTCGGAGGGGATCGTGTAGAAGGGAAAGACCAGGTTGCGCCGGTCGTTGGTGGTGCGCACCGTGTAGTGCACATCGATGTAGAGGGTGCCCGCGTCCACGGCATCGAAGGCCACGACGACCTCGTCCACCGCGATCCTGGGCTCCCAGCGCTCCAGGGCCTCGCGCACCTGCTGCGCGACCCGCCCGGCGGTGTCGCCGTCGCCGGGGGCGAAGACGTACTCGTGGATACCGCAGCCGAATTCGGGCCGCATCGGCCGCTCCCCCGGCGCGGTGCCCAGGACCAGGCGGATGGCCTCCTCCAGCTCCCGTTCCCGCTCGACCATGGCGATCCCGCCGGTCGGCCCGACCCGCAGGGGGAAGGCCCAGCCGCGCCCGATGAACCGTTCGCTCATCACACACCGCCGATCAGGACGGTGGGGTCACCGGTGAGGATCATCGCGCCGCACGAGGTCTGGTCGCGCGCCCGGGCGGCGGGCAGGCCGCCGATGAGCACCGGGCCCGCGGCGAGCGCGGCCGGGTTCGGCATGACCACGTTGCCCGGGCCCAGTGCGGCGTGCGGCGGGACCACGCAGACGTGCAGGCTGCCGACGACGGCGGCGGGCCGGCCGCCGATCAGCACCGTGGCCACCGACGCGGCGGCGCCGGGCGGTGGCGTGGCGATCCGGCCACCGTGGTTGGTGGGGTCGCCGGTACGGGCTGCGGCTGGCATCGGGTCCTCCTCGGGGATAGCGGTCGTGGTGCGAGTGGCGGTGGACAGGGGGTCAGTTGATCCGGATGAGCCGGGCCTTGAGGGTGGCGAGCAGGCCGCCGTTGACGGTGACATCGGCGGTTCCGTTCACCCGCACCGACCGGCCGCCGATGCTGACCCCGACGGCGGCGTCGATGTCCACCTGACGGCCGGACACCTTCACGGTGCCCTGCCGGGCATCGAGCGTGATTCCGTTCTTGTCCAGCAGGACCGAGGTCAGCGGGCGGCCCCGCCCCGCGTACACGGTGAGCTCGATCCGGTCCCGGCGGTCGTCCATGCGCACTTCGAGCCGTTCGTCCCCGGTCACCAGCCGCAGCCCGGAGGGGCCCGGCGCCGCCGCGTCGAGCAGCTCCACGCGATGGCCCGAACGCGACACCACAGAACGGCGGTTGACCTTTCCGCTGGTCTTGTCGATCAGCGGTACGTCGTGCGGCGAGGGCTGGTCCACGCCGTTGTAGAGCCCGCCGATGACGTACGGACTGTCGAGCAGTCCCTGCTCGAACCCGACGAGCACCTCGTCGTTGACCTCGGGGCTCACCACGCCGCCGCCACCCTTGCCGCCCCACTGGACGGTGCGCACCCAGTCGGTGACGTACGTGTCGTCCAGCCACGGGAACTTCAGGCGTACCGCGCCGCGTTGCGAGCCCTCCGGCTCGCGCACGTCCGTCACCACGCCGATCGCGAGACCCGGGATGCGCGGGCCGCGTCCCGGCGCGTTGGCGCCGGTCACCAGGCCGGCCAGGGAGCGGTCCGGGCTGGAGCTGACCCACACGGTGGTGCGGTAGCCGCCGTGCGGCTCCAGGACGTGCTGCACGGCCGTCGCCGTGTACCGGCCGGAGAACGCCTGCCCCACGTTGCCGAGTGCCACCGCTTTGCCGGCCCGCAGCAGCGGGTTCCCCTCGGCCACCGCCTCCAGCTCGCCGAACCCGGAGCTGATCCGGTCGGCCGCCGCCTTCGCGACCGCCGTGGTCTCGGCCTGCGTACGGTACGGAGTGTCGGTGACGGCGACGGCCGACGTGCCGAAGCGTGCGGCGAACTGGGGGCTGAGGCCCGGCACCACCGTGTCGCTGACCACCGACGGCTGCTCGGCGACCAGCGACCGCTTGGTGGTCACGTCCCAGCCGCGCACCTGCACGGTCGAGGAGCCGTCGGCGGCCGACAGCGCGGCCCGCAGGGCGAGGAGGTTCCTCCCGTACTCCAGGACCATCGGATCGCGCACGGCCGATGTCGACGGGGCGGGCGCCCCGGAGGCCTTCACGGGCCGGGTGAACTGGAGCAGCCCCTGGTCGTCGACGCGCACCTGCGCGCCGCTCTCGCCCGCGAGGTACTGCAGGAAGTCCCAGTCGGAGACGTTCGCCTGGGACAGCTGCTTGTACGTCACCGGCGCCGCCTCCACCTTCCCGACGGCCAGGCCGGCTCCGGCGGCCACCTTGCGGACGATGGCGGCGGCCGTCATGTTCCGGTACGCCACGACCCTGCGGCCGCGCTGGAGGCGGTGCGCCTTGGAGTAGGCGCGGACCACGGTGAACGAGCCGGTGCGGTCCCGGTCGATCTCCAGGGCCGTGACCTCGCCGTTGAAAAGCCGCTCCCGCGCCTGCCCCTTCACGGTCATCACCGACACCCGCAGCGGGGTGCCGATGGTGATGCCGGTGGCGCGCAGGAACTCGTGGTCGGGGTCGCGATAGGTGAGCACGGCGGTGTCCGGAAGACCCACGTTCTCGTCCACCACGCAGCTGACCAGTTGCGCCGCCCAGATCTGCGGCAGTTCGCCGGGCGTCTCCACGATCGGGTCGGCCGCGAACGACCGGCCCCCGGATTCCGACGGGCTCACCGCTGCTCCTCCTCGCCGCCGTGCTCGGGGTCCTGCAGGGCCGGCACCACGAGCTCGGTGCCGGGGACGAGCGCCATCGGGTCGTCGATCCGGTTGGCTTCCGCGATGGCCCGCCAGGCCGTCGCGTCGCCGTACTCGCGCCAGGCGAGCATCGCCAGACTGTCGCCCGCCACCACGATGTGCGTGCTGCGGGCGGTGCGTGCGCCGGAGGTCGGGTTCTGGCCCGGCGGGTCGACGCTCGCCTCCTCGATGGACAGTGAGCAGGTGGCCCGCAGCGGTTTGCCGTCCACGTCGAAGAGCGTGTACGACACCGACAGGTTCGACAGGACCCCGTCGAACGAGGTCGTCCGCGCGCTGCCCCACTCGAAACGCACCCAGGGGCTGGCCGGCTTCTTGCGGCCGAGGCTGGCCGGGGTCGGCACGCACGCCTTCATCAGCTTCTCCACCGCCTGCTCCACCGAGTTGTCGTGGGTGGCGGTGGCGTCCAGGAACACGTCCAGGCTCAGGGTGCGCGGACCGCTGCCCACGAACTCGGGCAGCGCCGACTGCCCCGCCATCCGGGACGGGGAACGCCGCCACTCGGTGGTCTTGCCCAGCTGCAGGGTCGACGGGTTGAACTGGAGATCGAGCTTCGCGATCATCCCGCCCGGCTTGGCGCCGACCGAGGCCGGAGGCTCCTTGAGGGTGAGCTGGGCCCTGGCGCGGCTGGCGCGTGCCGATGAGGCCATGGCGTGGACTCCCTTTCGGAACGGGGACGTACGAAGAGGACGGATACGGGTGGGGTGCCGGGCGGTCAGGAGGGCAGCAGCCCCTGGTGGGCGATCTCCAACGTCTCCACGGCCGCCGCGGAGTTGGCGGGGTCGAAGGACGGCCCCTGCCATCGGACCGGGACGATCCCGAACACCTGCCAGCTGATGATCCGGCTCAGATCGGGCCGCAGCGCCACGATCTCCCCGTCCTTGGGCTCGACCCGACGCAGCGTCTCGTCCAGCCAGCGGCCGATCTTCGCCGTGTCGGCGGTGACGGGCCGGGTGAGGGTGATGTTCGACCAGGTCACACGGCCCGGCAGCTGCCACGTGAAGCCGTTGTTGCCGCCCTCGGCGTAGCTCTCCATCTCGACTTCGGCGCCCATGCCGGAGCAGGTGTGGAAGGCGCCCAGGTCGTTGCCGCCGATCGCCAGCCGGAAGAACACGCTGGTCGCGAAGATGTTGTCCGTCATCGGTCCGTCGTCCGTTTCTCGTGCGTACGTGTTCTCAGCGACGGCCGTCGAAGGGCCGGCCCGCGCGTTCCCGGCCGCGCCGCAACTCGGTGCGCAGCAGGCGGGAGACCGGATCGAGCAGGCGGCGTGCGAGATCGTCCAGATCGGCGTCGGCGACCTGCGGTGCCGCGTGCCGGGCCGTGGACCCCGGCCGATTCGGTGTCCTGGCTGAAGACCATGGCCTGGAACCTCAACACCGGCATG
>NZ_JBEOXE010000055.1:0-47222 GCF_040296485.1 Streptomyces sp. NPDC002138
CATCCACCGAAGTGGACGGGGTATCAACTTCTGGCGTTGATTTTTGGCACGCTGTTGAGTTCTCAAGGAACGGACGCTTCCTTTGTACCGACCCTCGCGGGCTTTCCTCCGGGCTTCGTTCTTCGTTTCCGACTCTATCAGACTCTCTCGTGTCCGATTCCCGGTCGAAGCGGGATCTTGCTATTCGCTTTCCAGGTTTTCGCTTTCGCGTTTCCCTTTCCGGCGAGTCCGACTCTATCAGATCCTTTCGGGCCTGACTCCCAGTCAGCTGGGCTTGTCTTCGCGGCGTTTGAGCCGTTCCGACGAGGTGAGACAGTAGCGGATTCCTTGGCCCCCGACCTAATCGGCGGGGGTGCCACTCGGGCACGGTTTCCTCATTCGCAAATACGCATGAAAACGAGACGACAACGTACGTCGCTTCGTTCGAATGTGTAGGGGCGGATGGCTGTCCGGGGACCGACCGAGGCCAGCAGCTCACGTCGGACAACTCGAAGAACCTTACGGATCCCGCTCAGGTGTGTCAACCCCTGTTCGGCCCTCCCGCTGGCGGGGTCTCTGTGCGTACGCTGGGCCCCATGACTACGCACGTGCTCAGCCTTGGCTGGTGGGCCGCCTGACGGCGGCCGACCTTCCACGCGCGCACTGATGCGTTCACGGCCGCCGCTTACGGCGGCCGTTCTTGTTTCTCCCCACCCGGGGCGTGGCTCGGTCGCCGGTGGTGGCAGAGGAGAGCAAGGACATGACGAGGATCTTCAGCGGGATCAAGCCGACCGGACACCTGACGCTCGGGAACTACCTGGGTGCCGTGCGGCAGTGGGTCGAGGCCGGCCAGTACGAGGCCGAGTCCCTCTTCTGCGTCGTCGACCTGCACGCCCTGACCGTGGAGCACGATCCAGCGCGCCTGCGCCGGCTCAGCAGGCAGGTCGCGACCCTGTTCCTGGCCTCGGGGCTCGATCCGGAGCGGTGCACCCTCTTCGTGCAGAGCCATGTCAGCGAACACACCCGGCTCGCCTACCTGATGGAGTGCACGGCCACCGACGGTGAGCTGCGGCGCATGATCCAGTACAAGGAGAAGGCGGCGAAGGCGCAGGCCTCGGGGGACGGGGTGCGGCTGTCGCTGCTCACCTATCCCGCGCTGATGGCCGCCGACATCCTGGCCTACGACACCGACGAGGTGCCGGTGGGCGAGGACCAGCGGCAGCACGTGGAGCTGACGCGGGACCTGGCCGTGCGCTTCAACCAGCGGTACGGGCACACCTTCACCGTGCCGAAGGTGACCCTCCCGACCGTGGCGGCGCGGGTCATGGACCTCCAGGACCCGCGCTCCAAGATGGGCAAGTCCCACGACAGCGCGGCGGGGATCGTCTATCTGCTGGACGAACCGGGTGTGATCACCAAGAAGGTGATGCGGGCCGTGACCGACAGCGGGGACGGCGGGGTCGCGTACGACCGGGACGCGCGCCCCGGGGTCGCGAACCTGCTCGACGTGCTGGCCGCGTGCACGGGGGGTGATCCGGCGGCGCTGGCCGACGGGTACCAGGGCTACGGCGCGTTGAAGCGGGACGTCGCCGAGGCCGTGGTCGAGCTGCTGCGGCCGGTGCGGGAGCGGCACGCGGCGCTGGCGGCCGACCCGGCGGAGGTGGAGCGGGTGCTGCGGGCGGGGGCCGCGCGGGCGCGGGCGCTGGCGGCCCCGGTGGTGGACCGGGCGTACGAGGCCATCGGGCTGCTCGCCCCCTGAAGGAAGGCGTGCGGGGGGCTGCCGGTGGCCGGCCCCCCGCACGTACGCCCGTACCGGCGCCGGGTCCGTCAGCTGTTGCCGGAGGCCAGCTCGCGACTGCGGTCGCGGGCGGCTTCGAGGGCTGCGATGAGGGCCGCCCGTACGCCGTGCTTCTCCAGTTCCACGATCGCGTTGATCGTCGTACCGGCCGGGGAGGTGACGGCCTCGCGGAGCTTGACCGGGTGCTCGCCGCTGTCGCGGAGCATGACGGCGGCGCCGACGGCGGCCTGCACGATCAGGTCGTGGGCCTGGGCGCGGGGCAGGCCGAGGAGGATGCCCGCGTCCGTCATGGCTTCGACGAGGAAGTAGAAGTACGCCGGGCCCGAGCCGGAGAGGGCGGTGGCGGCGTCCTGCTGGGACTCGGGCACGCGCAGGGTCTTGCCGACGCCGCCGAAGATCTCCTCGGTGTGGGCGAGGTGGGCGCCGGTGGCGTGGCTGCCCGCCGAGATGACGGACATGGCCTCGTCCACGAGGGCGGGGGTGTTCGTCATGACGCGGACCACGGGGGTGCCGGTGGCGAGCCGGTCCTCGAAGAAGGAGGTCGGGATGCCCGCGGCGCCGCTGATGACCAGGCGGTCGGCCGGGACGTGCGGGGCCAGCTCTTCGAGGAGCTTGCCCATGTCCTGCGGCTTGACCGTGAGGATCAGGGTGTCGGCGCGCTTGGCGGCCTCGGCGTTGCTGACGGCCTCGACGCCGTAGCGGGTGCGGAGTTCCTCGGCGCGTTCGGGGCGGCGGGCCGTGACGAGGAGTTTCGCGGCGGGCCAGCCGCCTCGGATCATCCCGCTGAGGAGGGCCTCACCGATCTTGCCGGTACCGAGAACGGCGACTGTCTGGGTCATGCCCTCATCTTTGCACCAGGCCTCAGGGGGTGCGGCGGCGCAGGGTGGCCGCGCCGAGGGTGAGGACCAGCAGGGCGCAGGCGGCGACGACGACCGCGTCGCGGACGAAGTCGGCGGTCATGTCGGTGTGGGTGAGGACCTGGGTCATGCCGTCGACGGCGTAGGACATGGGCAGGACGTTCGAGATCGCTTCGAGGACCGGCTGCATCGTGTCGCGGGCGGCGAAGAGCCCGCACAGGAGCAGCTGGGGGAAGATCACGGCCGGCATGAACTGGACGGCCTGGAACTCGGAGGCCGCGAAGGCGGAGACGAACAGGCCGAGCGCGGTGCCGAGGAGCGCGTCGAGCAGCGCGACCAGGAGCAGCAGCCAGGGCGAGCCGACGATGTCGAGGCCGAGGACCCAGAGGGCGAGGCCGGTGGCCAGCAGGGACTGTACGACGGCCACGGCGCCGAAGGCGAGGGCGTAGCCGCCGATCAGGTCGCCCTTGCCCAGGGGCATGGCGAGGAGGCGTTCGAGGGTGCCGGAGGTGCGCTCGCGCAGGGTCGCGATGGAGGTCACGAGGAACATCGTGATCAGCGGGAAGATGCCGAGGAGGCTGGCGCCGATGCTGTCGAAGGTGCGCGGGCTGCCGTCGAAGACGAAGCGCAGCAGGGTCAGCATCAGGACGGGCACGAGCAGCATGAGCGCGATGGAGCGCGGGTCGTGGCGGAGCTGGCGCAGGACGCGCAGGGCGGTGGCGGTGGTGCGGGCGGCGTTCATCGGGTCTCGTTCTCCCCTACGGCGGTGACCTGGGCGGGGGCTGAGGCGGGGGCGGTGGCCTGGGCGCGGGCGTCGGTGCCGGCCTCGGCGTTGGCCTCGGCTCGGGCCTCGGCGTTGGCCTGGTCCACGAGGTGCAGGAAGCCCTCTTCGACGGTGGCGGAGCGGGTACGGGCGCGCAGTGCGTCCGGGGTGTCCTCGGCGAGGATCCGGCCCTCGCGCATGAGCAGCAGGTTGTGGCAGCGCTCGGCTTCGTCCATGACGTGGGAGGAGACGAGGATCGTGGCGCCGCGGGTGTCGGCGAGGGTGTGGAAGAGGTTCCACAGGTCGCGGCGCAGGACGGGGTCCAGGCCGACGGTGGGTTCGTCGAGGACGAGCAGCTCGGGGGTGCCGAGCAGGGCGACGGCGAGGGAGACACGGCTGCGCTGGCCACCGGAGAGGTTTCCGGCGAGGGCGTCGGCGTGGCCGGTGAGGTCCACGTCGGCGATGGCGCGGGTGACGTCCGCGCGGCGGCGGTCGGCGGCTGCCCGGCCGGGGTCGAGGACGGCGGCGAAGTAGTCGAGGTTCTGCCGGACGGTGAGGTCGTCGTAGACGGAGGGCGCCTGGGTGACGTAGCCGATGCGGGAGCGCAGCTCGGGGTGTCCGGCGGGGCGGCCGAGGACGTCGAGGGTGCCGCTGACCTGGGCCTGGGTGCCGACGATCGCCCGCATGAGGGTGGATTTCCCGCAGCCGGAGGGGCCGAGGAGGCCGGTGATGCGGCCATGGGGGACGGCGAAGCCGATGCCGTCGAGGACGGTGCGGGGGCTGCGGCCGGTGCCGCGGCGGACGGTCAGGCCGTGGGCGTGCACGGCGGGAGGGGTGGCCGAGGCTCCGTCGGCCTGGTTATTCATCATGTGATGAATAATGCTCCTGACGGTACCCGTCGTCAACCACCGGGGAGGTCAGGAGGAGGCGGAGACGCTCCGGATCTTGCGGCGCTCGGCCAGCCGGACGACGAGCAGGCAGTAGAGCGGGGTCGCGACGAGCTCCAGGACCAGGGCCTGCCAGGGCGCGTCAGCGGCCGTCTCGTCATTGGCCAGGTCATTGGCGAGGGCGGCGAGGGTGAAGGCCAGCAGGTTGTTCACCATGTGGTGGGCGATGGCGGCCTCCAGGCCCCCGGTGCGCAGGGTGAGCCAGGCGTACCAGGCGGCGGAGTAGAGCAGCAGCGCGAACCCGGACCACTGGCCGAAGCCGTGGGCCAGGGCGAAGAGCAGGGAGCCGACGGCGATGCCCGCCCACGGGCTGCGCAGGTGCGCGCCGAAGGCCTGCAGGATCCAGCCCCGGAACAGGTACTCCTCCGCGGCGGCCTGGAAGGGGACGAGCACCCAGATGACGGCCAGGCCGAGCAGCAGCGTCGGCAGGGCGGGCGGGGCGAACAGCTCGGCCGCCGTGCCGCCGGGTCCCTCCCCGGGCATCAGCCACACGAGCAGGCCGGTCTGGGTGGCCAGCACGGGCAGGGCGAGGCAGGAGCAGAGCGCCAGCCAGCCGAGCCGCAGCCGGCCGGTGACGGAGGAGATCGTGCCGGCCGGGCGACGCTGGATCCAGCGGACGACGAGCAGGACGGCGGGTATCGCGAGGCCGAGGCTGACGAGGCCGAGCGCCACCTCGGCGACCGGGTCGGCGAAGACCGCCTCGTCGTCGGCGTTGGCGTTGGCGATGCCGAAGACCCGGGCGAGCACGAAGGCGGCGACGAACAGCGCGAGGGTGCAGACCACGCCGGCGGCGCCGAGCAGGGCGGTGCCGCCCAGCTCCCGCCACACGCGCTGGCCGCCGTTGCGGGCCTGGGCGGCGTAAGACGAACCGGCGGGGGCCGTGAGCGGGCCGGTCGGCGGCGCGGGCGGGCAGGGCGGGTACGGGAGGTGCCCCGGGTGCGCGAGGTGCCCCGGGTGCGCGAGGTGCCCCGGGTACGGCAGGTGCCCGGGGGCGGCGCCGGGGTGCCGGGGCGGGGGCGGCCAGTACGGCGCGCTCGGCGGGGGCGGGGGCGGGCCCTGCCGCGGGCCCGCGGGAGGACCTTCCGGTCGTGGCGCCGTACCGCTCACGCCCGGCTACTTCTTCTTGCGCTTGGGGCGGCGGGCCGCGGGGTTCCCGGTCCGGGAGCCCCGGCGGCGCGCGTACTCGGCGCGGGCGCGCTCGTACTCGGCGCGGGCCAGCTTCTCGCCGGGAGCCTCGATCAGGCAGCGCAGGAAGTACGCGATCAGGCCGCCGATGAAACCGATGGCCTTGAGGCCCTTGAGCGAAGCCTCGTCCGAGGAGGGCGCCGGGCGCCGGGTGAAGGACTCCCACGCCTTCGCGAAGGCGATGGAACTCGCGATCGCGAAGAGGACGACGACCGAGATGCTGAGGAAGGGACCGACGTTGCCGATCTCCAGGCCCTCGTACGCGAAGCGCAGCAGGTAGGCGGCGATGACGGCGGCCAGGAGCGAGGCGACCGCCATGCCCGCGCGGCGCAGCATGTACCCGCCGTCGTGCGCGACCCAGGTGGTGCCGAAGAACCGGAGCGGTTGGGGTTGGGGGCCCTCGGCGGTGGCCGGGGCGGCCGCGGCCGCCGAACCGGCCGGGGCCCGTTCGCCGTCGGCGCCGGTGTCGCGCCCTGCGTCGCGCCCTGCGTCTCGTTCGTCGTCTCGTTCGTCGTCTCGTTCGTCGCTCACACCGGCGATTATCCCCCGGCGGCGGCCCGGACCCGGGTGCGTCTCACGTGTCAGACCGGGCGCCGTCAGCTCGTGCGGTCGTAGGTCAGGCACACCATCACGGAGTCGTCGATCAGCGTCCACATCCAGTAGAAGGTGCTGTCGGTCTGGCCGCGGCGGCAGTTCGCGGGGCTGGGGGACGCCGGTGCGCGGTACACGCCGGTGACGACCATGACGTAGTCGTAGGCGACCGGTACGCGGGTGGCACCGCAGTCCACAGCGGTGAACATGCCCAGGGTGAGGTGGTCGCCCGTGCCCTTCGCCGCCAGGACGCAGTAGCCGACGTGGAAGACGCGCGTCAGGCACAGGTTGGTGGTCCCGTAGCGCCAGTTCGTCCGTCCCTTGCCGCTGGGGCAGTCCCCCGGCACGACCGAACCGACCCTGACCTGTGCCCGCTCCGTGTCGCACCCGACGGGGGCGGGCGGGGTGTTCACGTTCCACTTGTCCGGGTGGCCGGTGTCGTACCACGGCAGGCAGGTACCCGCGCGGACGGCGCGGAACGCCTCCTCCCTGGAGTTGCGGGTCGCGGAGGGCGTCGGAGGGGGCGTGGGCTCGGGGGTGGAGGTGGGCGTGCGGGTGGGGGTGCGGGTGGGGGTGGGCGGCGTGCGGGTGGGGGTGGGCGACGGCTCCACGGGGTCGACGGCCGGTGGGGTGCGCGTCGCGCGGTGGCTTGCGGTGGACGCGGACGGTGCGTCGCGCCCTTCGGCGGACATCCGGTCGGCCCATTTCCCCCCGATCGGCAGGAGGATGCAGATCACGGCGACGAGGGCCACCCACCCGATCTTCGCGGCCACGGAGTCGGAGAGCCGTTCGGCGACACCGTCCCCGTCCCCGTCCCCGTCCTCTTCCGCGCTTCCGCTGCCCTCCTGCTCCGCCAACCGCCGGGCCTCCGCGGCCCGGCGCCGGCGGGCGGCCGCGGCCCGGCGCTCCCGTTCCTTGCGGGCGTCCGCCTCGCCCGGATCGGTGAGCGGCGGGACCTGCGGCGGCGCGGAGTCGGCGGTGCGCGTTCCCGTCCCGGAGCCGGGCCGGCCGCGCGAAGCGTCCAGGGCCCGGCCGTGGGCCTCGTACGCGGTGATCGTCGCCGTCCACTCCACCGGCAGCCAGAGCCGCCGGCGCCGCAGCGCGGCCACGGCGGTCGCCAGGACGGTGGCGAGGTCGGGACGCCGACGCGGGTCGGGGTCCAGGCACGGCTCGATCAGCGGAGCCAGTGGGGCGGGCAGCCCCGACAGGTCCAGCTTGCCGCCCTGGACGTGGGCCAGCAGCACCATCTCGGACTCCACCCCCTCCCGGTACGGCGGACGCCCGACGGCGAGATGGAAGAGGGTCGCCCCCAGGGAGAAGACGTCCGACGCGGCGGTCGACGCCTCGCCCCGCGCCTGCTCCGGCGAGGTGAAGGCCACGGTGCCCAGGGTGAGCGAGGTACGGGTGCGGTCGACGGCGTGCGAGATGCCGAAGTCGATGACGAGCGGGCCGGTCAGCGGCAGCAGGATGTTCTGCGGCTTGACGTCCCGGTGGACGATCCCGACGTCGTGCAGGGACATCAGCGCCTGCGCCACGCCCACGGCCACCGAGGGCACCGCCCAGGCGGCGAGCGGTCCGTGCTCGCGCACCAGGTCGGCGAGGGACGGGGCCGGTACGTACTGGATGGCCATCCAGGGCCGGGGCGCGTCGGGATCGGCGTCGAGGACGCGGGCGGTGTAGGAGCCGTCGACGCGCCGGGCCAGCTCCACCTCCCGCGCGAACCGCTCCCGGTCGACCCGGAGCACCGGGCCCTGCGCGAGGAGCGTCTTGACCGCGACGAGCCGTTTCCCTCCTTTCGGGCGCGCCAGGTAGATCCGGCCCATCCCGCCGGAGGCGAGCCGCCACAGCAGGCGGTAGTCGCCGAGGCGTTGCGGGTCGTCGGTGTCGAGACGGTGCACGGCGATGCCCGGCACGGTTCACTTCCCCCTCGGTCAGCGGACGCAGGCGGCCGCGATGATCAGCAACAGCACGATCACGACGGCCATCCCGGCGCAGCCGAGGCCGCCGCCCGCGGCGGGTCCCGCCGTGCCGGACTCCACCTGGCCGCCCAGGGGCAGCCCGGGGTGCCGGGCGGTGTAGTGGTCGGCGTGCTGGCGGCCGGCCACGGATTCGGCACCCCAGGTGGTCTTGAATCCGCACTCACCGCACCAGAAGCGGTAGTTCATCCCTCTCTCCTCCTCCCCTTCTCTGCTCCCCCGGTCCGCCCGGTCCCCCCTCGACCGTCCGGGCGGCGAAGCGCTCCGCCCACTGGGAGCGTGCGGTCCGCGCAGGTCGGGGTACAGGTCATGGCACCGGTCACGTATGACCGACGGCGGCCCGCTACGCTCACCTGCGATCCGGGCCGGTGCTCCGGCCCCGAAGGGGGAGGGAGCCGCGTGACGACCGACCGACTCGTAGAACTCGCCGCGCTGTTGAGGGACCTGCGCAAGCGGGCCGGGCTGACGCAGGAGCAGTTGGCGCACGAGTCCGAGGTGAGCGAGAGCACCATCCGGAGGCTGGAGAGGGGCCGGGCCCCCAACCCGACGCTGCTCTCGCTGACGAGGCTGCAGGACACGCTCGGGGCCGGGCCGGAGGACCGCAGGCGGCTCGCCGAGCTGCTGACGAGCGGACGCGTGGACGCGGCGGAGGCGGGCACGGGCGGGGACGCTCCGGCAGGCACGGGCACGGGCACAGGCGCAGGCACGGGCACGGACGCGGACACGGGCCCGGACGCGGGCCGGGCCGAGGGACCACCGGAGCCCGCGGCGCCCTCGGGGATGCTGGTTCGGGACGAAGTCCGCTCCGCGGCCCGTGATCTGGCGCTGGAGGTCCGGCGCCGCTGGCGGATCGAGGAGGAGCACCGCCGGGTCCACGACCCCTTCCCGCTGCCGGTGCGGTGGCGGCGCACCGACCCCGCGCTCAGCGATCACGAGGCCAACATCGAGCGGCTGCCACCGGGCGCCGCCGCGCCCCTGCCCGCCGACCTGAGCGGTGACCTCCCGACCGTCGCCGCGTTCTACCGGGGCAGGCGCTCGGGGCGCCTGGTGATCCTCGGCCGGGCGGGCTCGGGCAAGTCGGTGCTCACCATCCGGTTCGTCCAGGACTTCCTGGAGTCCCGGGCCGAGCCGGAGCGCGTACCCGTGATCTTCAGCATCGGCTCCTGGGACCCCACGGCCTCGACCTTGCGCGCGTGGGTGACGGAGCGGCTCGTACGGGACCACCCGCACCTCGCGGACCGGGTGGCGGGCCGCTCGACGGCCGACGCCCTGATCGAGGCGGATCTGGTCCTGCCGGTCCTGGACGGGTTCGACGAGATCGCGGAGGGGCTGCGGGGCCGGGCCCTGGAGGGGCTGAACGAGTTCTCGTCGCCGCTCGTCCTCACCAGTCGGCGCGAGGAGTTCGCCGACGCGGTCGGCTCGGCCGGTACGCCGCTGGTATGGGCGACCGTCATCGAGCTCGCCGACCTCACCCCCGGGGACGTCGCCTCGTACCTGCCGCGGACCGCCCGACGACGCCCCGGCGAGGACGGCACGGGCGAGGACGCTACGGGCGACGGCGGCCTGGGCCGCACCGGCAGGGGCACCTGGGACGGGGTGATGGAGCGGTTACGGGAGGGGTCCGGAGCCCGCGACGGCGGGGGCGGCGCGGCGGCCCTGGCCGGAGCCCTGCGCACCCCCTTGATGACCGCCCTGGCCCGGACCTTGTACAGCGACGCCGACGGGCCCGGGGCCGACCCCGGCGAACTGTTGGACACGCGGGCGTTCCCCGACGCGAGTTCCGTCGAGGAGCACCTGCTCGCGGGCTTCGTCCCAGCCGTCTACCGGTCACCCACGTCGCGCACACCCCACACGTCACGCAGGTCGTCTGCTCGGAAACGCGACTGGGACCCGGAGCGCGCCGAGCACTGGCTCGGCTACCTCGCCCACCACCTGGCCCACCCCGACCGGGAGCGGCAGGACCTCGCCTGGTGGGAGATCGGCGACTTCCTGCCGAGCCGCCAGCGCGTGCTGAGCGTGGTGCTCACGGCCACGCTGTGCACCACCCTCAGTACCTGGCTGATCGGTTTCCTGATCGGCCGGTTGCCCGCGTGGGAGACCGCCGTACAGGGCTCCCTGATGGGTCCTGCCGCCGGCCTCGCCTTCGGCGCCGTGTACGCGGTCATGAACGCCAGGGGCCACGGCACCTTCGAGCCGGCCTACGTACGGCTGCGCCTGCGGCTGCCGGGCGGCGGCCCGCCGACGGTGCCCGGACGGGGGGCGGGGGCGCGGCGCGGGGCGGTGCGGATCTTCACGGCGCGCTTCGGCGCGGTGCTGGCGGGCGGGTTCGTGATGGGCCTGGGATGCGCCTGCGCCCTGATGGTGCAGCAGGAGCTCGCCTACGGGCCGGTGCTGAACCTCGCCGTCCTGGAGTGGATGGCCGTGAACATGTTCGTCTTCGGGTTGATCTTCGGTGCGGGGGCCGGTCTGGTCTTCGGTCTGCTGGCGGCGCTCGAGGCGCCCCTGGACGTGGCCTCCGCCGCGAACCCGCTCGGCCTGCTCGCCGCCAACCGCGCGATCGTCCGACGGCAGTTCCTGGTGCTGGTGCCGCTGCTCGCGCTCTCGGTGGCGTTCGGTGGCGGGCTGATCGTGTCCCTGCTGGACGGTGTGATCGGGAAGCTGACCTGGGAGGCGCGGGACGGGCTCCACATCGGCGCCGTCGTCGGCCTCGGGGGCGGGCTGTCGTACGCCCTCTCCTTCACCGCGTGGGGCCACTGGGTGATCCGGGCCAGGGTGTGGCTGCCGATGGCCGGCAAGCTGCCCTGGGACACGGCCGCGTTCCTGGACGACGCGTACCGGCGCGGGGTCCTGCGCCAGGCGGGTGCGGTGTACCAGTTCCGCCACGTCCGTCTCCAGCACCACCTGGGCCGCGCCTACCGGCGGAGCCGGACCGGGCGGTCCCTGCGCTGGGCCCCGGTGGACCCGGCAGCCGCCCCCGGGGACCGCGGCTGACGCGGCCGGTGGGGGCGGGGTCGCGGCCCCGCCGGAGCGCCGGCTAGCCGCAGCGGGTGGCGACGTAGCCGTCGCTGCCCGTCTTCACGTACGCGTCGGCGACGTACAGGCCGTTGCCGATGCAGTCCCAGATGTCCGACGTGCCGTAGGGGCCGGAGACCGTCGTGCCGGGCGTCTGGCAGTCGATCTTCACCCAGGCGCCGTACGGGAGGACCTTCTTGACCGGGTAGCCGGTGCCCGGGCCGCTGCGGACGTTCACCCGCGAGTCGGGTGCGACCGGGAACGTCATGTAGTCCGCTTCGCCGGACTGCACGGACAGGGATTCCACCGCGCCCGCCGCCTCGTCAACCGCCATGTTGATCTCCCCCATTGGCCTGAAACTGACCTGAACCGGGCCATCGCGCCCGGCAACTCGCGGAGGATAGCAGGCCCTTACGGATTCGTACGCACCGTCGACTAGGCTCCCCCGGGGGTGATGGGCGATGCGATCGCTGCGCGCTGAGCAGTCCGGGTTTCCGGAGTACGCCGGGCTGTACCGGCTGGAATCCGTGCTCGGTTCCGGCGGCATGGGCGTCGTCCATCTGGCCACTTCCGCGTCCGGTTTGAAGCTCGCCGTGAAGATCGTGCACGCGCAGCACGCCGTGGATCCCGAATTCCGCGCCCGCTTCCAGCAAGAGGTCGCGGCCGCGCGCCGGGTGAGCGGAGCCTTCACCGCACCTGTCGTCGACGCCGATCCCGATGCCGAACGGCCGTGGATGGCCACGCTGTTCATCGACGCCCCGACGCTCGCCGAGCGGGTGCGCGAGCGGGTGCTGGATCCGGCCGAGGTCGGGCGGCTCGGCGCCGGGCTGGCGGAGGCGCTGCGCGACATCCACCGGGCGGGCGTGGTCCACCGGGACCTCAAGCCGAGCAATGTGCTGATGGCGCCGGACGGGCCGAAAGTCATCGATTTCGGAATCTCGCGGCCCTACGACAGCGATCTGCGGACCGAGACCGGGAAGCTGATCGGGACGCCGCCGTTCATGGCGCCCGAGCAGTTCCAGCGGCCGCGCGACGTCGGGCCCGCCGCCGACGTGTTCGCGATGGGAGCGCTCCTGGTGCACGCGGCCACCGGGCACGGGCCGTTCGACTCCGAGAGCCCGTACATCGTGGCGTACCAGGTGGTGCACAACGAGCCCGACCTCACGGGGGTGCCGCAGGAGCTGGCGCCGCTGATCGCGCGCTGCCTGGCGAAGGACCCGGCCGCGCGGCCCACCGCCGACGAGCTGATCGCCGTACTGCGCTCGGCGGCCTATCCGACGAACGAGGACACGCGGGCGTTCATACCGCGACCTCGGCTGCCGGTGGCGGTGCCCGCGGCGGAGCCGGTCACGCACCGGCGGGACGGGCTCGCGGTCGATGCGGCGGGTGTGGGTGGTTTGGCCGGTGGTGCCGGTGGGGCTGGTGGGGCTGGTGTCGCCGCTGGTCCGGGGCGGCGTGCCGGGCGGCGGCGTTCGCGGTGGCGGGTGGCGGCCGTGCTGGGGACCGGGCTGCTGGTGACCGGCGGGGCGGTCGGCGGGTACGTCCAGTTCCGGGAGACGCCGGCGGCGACGGTCGCCGGTCGCGCGTCCGGTGCGGCGCCCGGGGGCGCGGCCGCGCGGGTCACTCCGTGGGCGGTGACCCCGGCCGCGCCGGGGGCGGCCCAGCGGATCCCGGCCTGTGGCTGGATGTCGGACGCCCTCTACTGCTCCGCGCCCGGTTTCGCGGCCGTACGGCTGGACCCGGCGACGGGGACCGCGCTGTGGTCGGTGGCCGGGTCGACGGGTCCGGCGGATCCGGCGCCGTTCCCCGGGGGCGGCGCCGTGATCGTGTACCTGTCCGGCGGTCACCTCCTGCAGGCGCTGGACCCGGCCACCGGGGCGCAGCGCTGGAAGGCCGACACCCCGCGCGGCGCGGACGTCGTACCGGCGGGGGCGCTGGTGCTGGTCGCCGCCGCCGACGGGCAGATCACGGCGCGCGACGCGGCGACCGGTGCGGTGCGCTGGACGAAGCGGCCGACGGGGGCCGGTGCGCAGCTGGTCGCCTCGGCGGACGGTGCGGAGGTGTACGCCGTGACGCCCTCCGGGGACGGCGCCTCGACCCAGGTGCTGGCCCTCGCCGCGGCCGACGGCGCCACCCGCTGGCAGCACCGGGCGGCCGGGCTGCTGGAGCCGGTGGGGGTGGCGGACGGGGCGCTGCACCTGCTGGCGGGCGACGGGATGGTGACGGACGCGGTGGTACGGGTCGACCTGCGCACGCGGGGCGAACGGCGGACGCTGCTGCCGACGACGCTGCTCCAGGCGCAGGCGGGGGTGGGTGCGGACGGGACGGTGTACGCGTTCGGCAGCGGGGGTGCGTTGGTGGCCGTGGGCGCGGAGCGGGAGTTGTGGCGGCTGGAGACCGCGGCCAGTCAGGGGTCGCGGCCGGTGGCCGCGGACGGGCGGGTCCATCTGATGGCCGCGGACGGGCGGCTGCTGGCGGTGGACGCGGTGCGGGGGCGGCTGGTCGGGCAGAGCGCTCCGCGGATGGCTACCGGGCGCAATACGTTCACGCCGTGGCGGCCGGCGCCGGTGGTGGCGGGTGGGCGGGTGTTCGGTACGGCCCCGGACGGGTCGGTCTTCGCCGTCGACCCTGCCGGGTGGCAGTAGGGCCCCGACCCCCGCGAACCGAGGCCCGGCCCGCCTGCCCTCCGGGGACGCCTCAAACGCCGGCCAAACCAAGCCCGCCCGGCGATTGAGGGCATCCGTAACGCCGCGGCTGAAATCGGCACCCCACACCCCGGCCAAACCAAGCCCGCCCGGCGATTGAGGGCGTCGGTCAGCCCAGGAGGGAGACGTCGCGGACCGCGCCCTTGTCGGCGCTCGTGGCCATGGCGGCGTACGCACGAAGGGCCGCGGAGACCTTGCGCTCGCGGTTCTTCGGGGCGTAGACGCCGCCCAGGGCCTCGCGGCGGGCCGCCAACGTGGCGTCGTCGACCAGCAGGTCGATCGAGCGGTTCGGGATGTCGATCCGGATGCGGTCACCGTCCTCGATGAGCGCGATCGCACCGCCCGACGCCGCCTCCGGAGAGGCGTGCCCGATGGACAGGCCCGACGTACCGCCGGAGAACCGCCCGTCGGTGATCAGCGCGCAGGACTTGCCGAGACCCCGGCCCTTGAGGAAGGACGTCGGGTAGAGCATCTCCTGCATGCCGGGACCGCCGCGCGGCCCCTCGTACCGGATGACGACGACATCCCCTGGCTTGATCTCCTTGCGCAGGATCTTGTCGACCGCCTCGTCCTGCGACTCGCAGACCACGGCCGGCCCCTCGAAGGTCCAGATCGACTCGTCGACACCGGCCGTCTTGACCACGCAGCCGTCCACGGCGATGTTGCCGTGCAGGACGGCGAGCCCGCCGTCCTTGGAGTACGCGTGCTCGACGGAGCGGATGCAGCCGCCCTCCGCGTCGAGGTCGAGGGTGTCCCAGCGCTCGGACTGCGAGAAGGCGGTCGCGGAGCGCACGCAGCCGGGCGCCGCGTGCCACAGCTCGATCGATTCCTCGGAGGCGGTGCCGCTGCGCACGTCCCAGGTGCCGAGCCACTCCTCGATGTTCGCGGAGTGCACGGTGTGGACGTTCTTGTTGAGCAGCCCGCCGCGGTACAGCTCGCCGAGGATGGCCGGGATCCCGCCCGCGCGGTGGATGTCCTCCATGTAGTACGTGCCGCCCGGCGCCACGTTCGGCGCGACCTTGGAGAGGCACGGGACGCGGAGCGAGACCTCGTTGATGTCCTTGAGGTCGTAGTCCAGACCCGCTTCCTGCGCCGCGGCCAGCAGGTGCAGGATCGTGTTGGTGGAGCCGCCCATCGCGATGTCGAGGGCCATGGCGTTCTCGAAGGCCTCGCGCGTGGCGATGGAGCGGGGCAGGACGGAGTAGTCGTCCTGCTCGTAGTGGCGCTTGGTGATCTCGACGATCGTGCGGCCCGCGTTCTCGTACAGGGCCTTGCGTGCGGTGTGCGTGGCGAGGACCGAGCCGTTGCCCGGGAGGGCGAGGCCGATGGCCTCGGCGAGGCAGTTCATCGAGTTGGCCGTGAACATGCCGCTACAGGAGCCGCAGGTCGGACAGGCATTCTCCTCGATGCGCAGGACGTCCTCGTCGGAGACGTTCTCGTTGGAGGCGTCGACCATCGCGTCGATGAGGTCGAGCTTGCGGACGGTGCCGTCGACGAGGGTGGCCTGGCCGGCCTCCATCGGGCCGCCGGAGACGAAGACGACCGGGATGTTGAGGCGCATGGCGGCCATCAGCATGCCGGGAGTGATCTTGTCGCAGTTCGAGATGCAGATCAGCGCGTCGGCGCAGTGCGCTTCCACCATGTACTCGACCGAGTCCGCGATGAGGTCGCGGGAGGGCAGGGAGTACAGCATGCCGCCGTGGCCCATCGCGATGCCGTCGTCGACGGCGATCGTGTTGAACTCGCGCGGAACCGCGCCCGCGGCCAGGATCGCGTCGGAGACGATCCGGCCGACCGGGGCGAGGTGGGTGTGCCCGGGAACGAACTCGGTGAAGGAGTTGGCGACCGCGATGATCGGCTTGCCGATGTCGGCGCTCGCTACGCCCGACGCACGCATAAGGGCGCGTGCGCCCGCCATGTTGCGGCCGTGGGTGACGGTGCGGGACCTCAGCTCGGGCATCGGGTTCACTCCCCATAGGTGGCGCTCGTACGGCGCTTCGACAGCACTGGGTCAGAGATGTCTGGCTCAGATTACGAGGCTACGCCTGCCGACCGGGATCCGGACAAGGTGTCCGTATGCCGGGATGGAGGGTTCATCCCTCGGTCAGGTACCGCTGGAGGGTGGGCGCGACCAGGGTGATGATCTCCTCCGGGTCGGCGGAGGCGAGGGGCTCGACCTGGACGACGTACCGCAGGATCGCGATGCCCACCATGTGCGAGGCGGCCAGCTCGGCGCGGAAGGTGGGGTCGGGGACGTTGAGGTCGGCGGCGACCCGTTCCAGGACGCGGCGCAGGATCAGCCGGCGCAGGACCTTCGCCGCGGCCTCGTGGGTCAGGGCCGAGCGGATCACCGCGAGGAGCGGGGCGCGGGAGACCGGGTTCTCCCAGATCCCCAGGAAGTAGCGGGCGAGGCGCTCGCCGATGCCGTCGGGGCCTTCTCCGATGATGGCGGGGACCACCAGGGCGGGTTCCATGGTCATCTCGATGGCGGCCGCGAAGAGGTCGTCCTTGGTACCGAAGTAGTGGTGGACCAGGGCCGGATCGACGCCGGCGGCCTTGGCGATGCCGCGTACGGAGGTCTTGTCGTAACCGCGGTCGGCGAATTCGGAGCGGGCGGCGAACAGGATCCGCTCCTGGCTGCCGGGGCCGTCGGCGGTCTCGTCCTGGCGGGGGCGGCCGGGGCCGCGGCGGGGGCGCGGGCCGGGGGTGGCCGTCATCGGCGCGGGACCCTGGTGGCGGGGCCGGGGCCGTATCCGGGGCCGGGGCCCGGGCCGGCGTTGGCGCTGGCCAGGTGGAGGCGGGTGAACGCGAGGGCCTCGGCGAGGTCGGCCTCGCGCTCGGCGGCGGACATCGCGCGGCGGGTGTTGACCTCGATGACGACGTGGCCGTCGAAGCCGGTACGGGCGAGCCGGTCCAGCAGCTCGGCGCACGGCTGGGTGCCGCGGCCGGGGACGAGGTGCTCGTCCTTGGCGGAGCCGTTGCCGTCGGCGAGGTGGACGTGGGCGAGGCGGTCGCCCATCCGCTCGATCATCGCGGTGGCGTCGGTGCGGGCGGTCGCGGTGTGGGACAGGTCGACCGTGAAGTGGCGGTAGTCGTCCTTGGTGACGTCCCACTCGGGGGCGTAGGCGAGCATCTCGCGGTCGCGGTAGCGCCAGGGGTACATGTTCTCGACCGCGAAACGGACGTCGGTCTCGTCCGCCATGCGCCAGATGCCGGAGACGAACTCGCGGGAGTACTGGCGCTGCCAGCGGAACGGCGGGTGGACGACGACCGCGCTCGCGCCGAGCTTCTCGGCGGCCGCCTGGGCGCGCTGGAGCTTGGTCCACGGGTCCGTGGACCAGACGCGCTGGGTGATGAGGAGGCAGGGGGCGTGGATGGCGAGGATCGGGACCTGGTGGTGGTCGGAGAGGCGGCGCAGGGCGTCGATGTCCTGGCTGACCGGGTCCGTCCAGACCATCACCTCGACGCCGTCGTAGCCGAGGCGTGCGGCGATCTCGAAGGCGGTCGCCGTGGACTCCGGGTAGACGGAGGCGGTGGAGAGGGCGACTTTCGCGTCCGGGATGCGCACTGGTTCTGCCACGGGGACAGGGTACGGGGGTGCGCCCCCGGCCCCCCTCACCGCCCTCGGCGGGCGCTTCGCCGCCGCGCCGCCCTCAACCACCGGCCAAGCCGGATTCCCCCCGCCGACCGGGCAGACGGGCTCGCCCTCAAACGCCGGGCGGGCTGAATTTCCCGCGGCGAAGTGAGCCGCCCCCGGCAGGTCCGGCCTCCGGCAGGCCCTCAAACGCCGGGCAGGCTGGAATTCCCGCGGCGAAGTGAGCCGCCCTCGGCAGGTCCGGCCTCCGGCGGGCCCTCAAACGCCGGGCAGGCTGGAATTGCGCTGCGCGCAATCAGCACCACGTCCCACCGGACCCCCGCACGCTGCACTCGCAGCGGTCACAAAACCAGCCCGCCCGGCGATTGAGGGCGCCACCACCCACGGACGGCCACGCCGAGCGCCACACCCAGCCCGCCCGGCGAATGAGGGCAGCACCCCGGCCGCGGGGGCCCACGCGGCCGCGCAAAACCAGCCCGCCCGGCGTTTGAGGACAACACCCTGGGCGGGGCCCCGGGGCAGGGGCGGGGGCGCGGCTAGGTCGGGAGGTGGTCCAGGCGGCGGAGAATGATGCCCTCGCGCAGGGCCCAAGGGCAGATTTCCAGGTCGTCCACGCCCAGGAGATCCATGGCCGCCTCCGCGACCATCGCTCCGGCGAGGAGCTGCCCGGCACGCCCCTCCGAGACGCCCGGAAGCGCGGCCCGCTGGGTCGTGGTCATCTCCGCCAGCCGCGGAACCCACTCCTCCAGTGACTTGCGGCTCAGCCCGCGCTGGACGAACAGACCGTCCGCCGAGCGGGCCGCCCCCGCGATCCTGGCCAGCTGCCGGAAGGTCTTGGACGTGGCCACGACATGGTTCGGCGCCCCCGACCGGCTGAATTCGCCGACCGTCCGCGCGATCTGGGCCCGTACGTGCCGACGCAGGGCCCTGACGTCCGCCGGGGCCGGCGGATCACCCGGCAGCCACCCCGCGGTGAGGCGGCCCGCGCCGAGCGGCAGGGACACCGCCGTGTCGGGGTCCTCGTCGATGCCGGAGGCGATCTCCAGGGAGCCCCCGCCGATGTCGAGCACCATCAGTTTGCCCGCCGACCAGCCGAACCAGCGCCGTACGGCCAGGAACGTCAGCCGGGCCTCGTCCGCACCGCTGAGTACCTGGAGGTCGACGCCGGTCTCCTCGCGGACCCGGGTCAGCACCTCGTCGGCGTTCGTCGCCTCCCGCACCGCGCTGGTCGCGAAGGGCAGGACGTCCTCGCAGCCCTTGTCCTCGGCGGCCTGGGCCGCGCCCGCGATCACCGCGACGAGCCGCTCCACGCCTTCGGGGCTGACCGCGCCGCGCTCGTCGAGCAGCTCCGCCAGGCGCAGTTCCGCCTTGTGCGAGTGCGCGGGCTGGGGGCGCGCGCCGGGGTGCGCGTCGACCACCAGCAGGTGGACCGTGTTCGAACCCACGTCAAGGACACCGAGTCTCATACGCGAAACGCTACTGGGCCGAACGCGTAGGGGTGACGTAAGGGGCGCTTAGGCTTGGGTTTGTGCCCAATACGAAGAAGGCCAGCAAGATCAAGCCCCCCAAGAAGACCGGCAAGAAGAGCGCGACGGACGAGGTCGGGCTCGACTTCGCCCGGGCCTGGGTGGAGTTCCCGGACCCGGCCGATGACGAGCAGGTCTTCCGCTGTGACCTGACCTGGCTCACCTCCCGCTGGACCTGCATCTTCGGCAGCGGCTGCCAGGGCATCCAGGCGGGCCGGGCGGACGACGGCTGCTGCACGCTCGGCGCGCACTTCTCCGACGAGGACGACGAGAAGCGGGTCGCCGAGAACGTGGCCCGGCTGACGCCGGAGCTGTGGCAGTTCCACGACGTGGGCACCGAGACGGGCTGGGTGCAGAAGGACGAGGACGGTGAGCGGCAGACCCGCAGGTGGGAAGGGTCGTGCATCTTCCAGAACCGGCCCGGTTTCGCGGCGGGCGCGGGCTGTTCGCTGCACATCCTGGCGCTCCGGGAGGGCCAGGAGCCGCTGGAGACGAAGCCGGACGTGTGCTGGCAGCTGCCGGTCCGCCGGACGTACGAGTGGATCGACCGGCCGGACGACACCAAGGTGCTCCAGGTGTCGATCGGCGAGTACGACCGGCGCGGCTGGGGCCCGGGCGGCCACGACCTGCACTGGTGGTGCACATCGGCGACGTCCGCGCACGGCGCGGGTGACCCGGTGTACGTGACCTACCGGCCCGAGCTGACGGAGCTGATGGGCGCGCCGGGCTACGAGGCGCTGGTGAAGCTGTGCGAGGCGCGGCTGGCGTCGGCGCTGCCGATGGCCCCGCACCCGGCGGACCCGCCGGCCAAGAAGAAGTAGTTCTCAGGAGGAAGCGGAAGGGGCGGGGTCCGGCGTCGGGGAAACCGTTCCCTCTGACGGGGTCGGCGTCGGGCTCGGGCTCGGCGTGGGCGTCGCGGGGGGCGTCGGGGTCGGGGTCGGAGTGGGCGTCGCGGGCGGCGTCGGCGTCGGGTCCGCGGGCGGGGTCGGGGTGGGCTGCGGGACCGGGCGGCCGCGTCCGGAGATCGAGACCATCGCGCCGCTCGGGTCCACGCCGACCCGGGCGGTCCAGGCACCCACGGGCTGGGCCTCGGGATCCACGGTGACCCTCAGGGTGACCGATTCTCCTGGGGCCAGCGTGCCCGCGGTACGGCTCGCGCGCAGCCAGGGGGCGTCCGTCCAGAGCCGCCAGTCGACGGGGGCGCCACCGGACGCGGTGAGCTCGAGGAAGGTGACCCCGGAGCTGGAGGCGGCGCTCACGGTGAGCCGGCCCGGGGCGCCGGATCCGGTGGGGCTCGGCGGGGCGCCGGAGCTGATCACCTCCACGGACACGTCCGGTGCCTGGCTGCCTTCGGTGAAGCGGGGTTCGGCGCCGGTGGTGCGGGTGTTGCCCGCGTTCTCGTAGGCGGCGTAGGGGTGGCCGTCCACGTGGGGCGGGATCTGCAGCTCGCTCGCGGAGATGCGGGTGCCGGCGGCGCCGGCCGCCTCGCCGGTGCTGGGGGCGCCCCGGTACGCGGCCCAGAGGGCCAGGACCGGCGCCGCGACCACGGTGGCGACGACGGTGGTGGTGACGGCCCGGGCCCGGATCCGGTCGCGGCGGGCCGCGCGGTCCTTGGGGTCGAGGGGGAAGCCGGTCCGGGCGAACCGCGGGGCTCCGGCGCGGCCGCGGACGCGGGCGGAGCGCAGCATCGCGGTGTGCACTCCGCTGCGGGGGGCCGGGACGAGCGGGAGGGCTCCCGTGCCGACGCCGCCGGAGCCGGGCCAGGGGGCGCCCGCGCCGACGCGTTCGGCGGCGCGGCGGCAGCGCGGACAGTCGTCGACGTGGCGGACGAGTTCGGCGCGCAGCGTGGTGGAGAGCAGCACCTGGCTGTCCCCGGTGAGCCGGGAGACGGCGGGGCAGTTGCCGGTCTCGACGACGGCGAGGGCGGCGCGGGTGCGCTCGACCTCGCAGGCGGCGCCGGTGAGCAGGTCGCGGGCGGCGGTGGCGGGGGTGCCGAGGACGGCGGCGAGTTCGCTGACGGTCAGGCGGTGGCGGACGGCGAGTTCGAGGGCCTCGCGCTGCTCGGGGGTGGTCCCGGCGGCCTCGGGCCAGGCGAGGCGGGCCAGCTCGGTGCGGCGGTACGCGCTGACGTCGAGGGTGTCGGCGGGCGGCGCGGGCGGCGGCGCGGAGCCGTCGGCGCCCCCGGGGGTGAGGAGCGCGTCCATGGGCTCCGGACCCGGCGCGTGACCGCTCGCGGTGTGCGCGGGCGTACGCCGGGCGGTGTGTGCGCCTCCCGGGGCGTGCCGGGTGCGCCGCTGTTCGGCGAGCCTGCGCAGGCAGGCCCAGCGGGCGAGGGCGTAGAGCCAGGCCCGGCGCTCGCCCTCGTCCGGACAGCGGCCGGGGTGCCGCTCGGCCACGGCCAGTACCTCGCCCAGTACCTCGGTGGCGGTGTCGTGGTCGCAGAGGACGGACAGGCAGTACGTGAACAGGCCGTCGAGGTACGGCTCGTGACGGAAGGGGGGCGCGTGCTCCCCCTCGGGGAACGTGCGCCCGTGCGCCCGGTGTGCGCCGGTGCGTGTCGCGGGGTCGGTCTGGTTTCTGCTGTTCACCTCGTGACCGTAGGCGGCGCGCCGGTGACGGCCCGGAAGCCTTCAGCACTTTTAGCCCTTACGGGTGAAAAGATCGTGTCGCTGCTGACCGCCGCACTGACGCCGCCCCTGCCGGCCCCCGTGGCCGTACGCGGCCGTCCGCGGCCGTTCGCGGCCGCCCCCGCCGGGGGTGTCGGTGGTGGCCGTTACCGTTGGCGCCATGGCAGCAGCCCGTACAACCCGTTCATCCGCCAAGGACCGGCCGTCCTACCGCTGTACCGAATGCGGCTGGACCACCGCGAAGTGGCTCGGCCGGTGCCCCGAGTGCCAGGCCTGGGGGACGGTCGAGGAGACGGGCGCGCCCGCCGTGCGGACCACCGCGGCCGGCCGCGTGTCCACCGCCGCCGTGCCCATCGGCCAGGTCGACGGGCGCCAGGCGACCGCCCGCTCCACCGGGGTCGACGAGCTGGACCGGGTGCTCGGCGGCGGCCTCGTACCGGGGGCCGTGGCCCTGCTCGCCGGAGAGCCCGGCGTCGGCAAGTCCACCCTCCTCCTGGACGTCGCGGCGAAGGCGTCGAGCGAGCAGCACCGCACCCTCTACGTCACGGGCGAGGAGTCGGCGAGCCAGGTGCGGCTGCGCGCCGACCGGATCAAGGCCCTCAGCGACCACCTCTACCTCGCGGCCGAGACGGACCTGTCGGCGGTGCTCGGGCACCTGGACGCGGTGAAGCCGTCCCTGCTGATCCTGGACTCCGTACAGACCATCGCCTCCCCCGAGATCGACGGCGCGCCCGGCGGCATGGCCCAGGTCCGCGAAGTCGCCGGCGCGCTGATCCGCGCGTCCAAGGAGCGCGGCATGTCCACGCTGCTCGTCGGCCACGTCACCAAGGACGGCGCGATCGCCGGTCCGCGGCTGCTGGAGCACCTCGTCGACGTCGTGCTGAGCTTCGAGGGCGACCGGCACGCGCGGCTGCGGCTCGTGCGCGGCATCAAGAACCGGTACGGCGCGACCGACGAGGTCGGCTGCTTCGAGCTGCACGACGAGGGGATCACCGGGCTCGCCGACCCGAGCGGGCTGTTCCTGACCCGGCGCGCGGAGGCGGTGCCGGGCACCTGTCTGACGGTGACGCTGGAGGGCAAGCGGCCGCTGGTCGCCGAGGTGCAGGCGCTGACCGTCGACTCGCAGATCCCCTCGCCCCGGCGGACCACCTCCGGGCTGGAGACCTCCCGGGTCTCGATGATGCTGGCCGTGCTGGAGCAGCGCGGGCGGATCACCGCCCTCGGCAAGCGCGACATCTACACCGCGACGGTGGGCGGCGTGAAGCTGACCGAGCCCGCCGCCGACCTGGCCGTGGCGCTGGCGCTGGCCTCGGCC
Source organism: Streptomyces sp. NPDC002138 (assembly GCF_040296485.1). Taxonomy (NCBI): domain Bacteria; kingdom Bacillati; phylum Actinomycetota; class Actinomycetes; order Kitasatosporales; family Streptomycetaceae; genus Streptomyces; species Streptomyces sp. NPDC002138. Next base: position 22,877 of record NZ_JBEOXE010000055.1, read on the forward strand.
GCCAGCGACGTACCGCTGCCGAAGAACCTCGTCGCGATCGGGGAGGTCGGGCTGGCCGGTGAGGTGCGGCGGGTGACGGGCGTACAGCGCAGGCTCTCCGAGGCCCACCGGCTCGGTTTCACGCACGCCCTGGTGCCGGCCGATCCGGGCAAGGTGCCCGCGGGGATGAAGGTCATCGAGGTGGCCGACATGGGGGACGCGCTGCGGGTGCTGCCGCGCGGCCGGAGCCGCACCCCCGCCAAGGACGGCGGGTAAGGCGCTGGTCAGGGGGCCCGTCCGGGGAGGGTCGGCGGGCGTACTGGCCAAGCCACGGCGGGGGTGTGGCGCGCGCCGGTAGACTTTGTGCTGGTCCGCCCGGCCGTACGCACTCCCATGTGCCCGTGGTGCGGGGCGGCGCAACCCGCGACCGGAGGAGTGCAGTGGCAGCCAAGGACGGGGCAGCAGCATCCGGGAAGTCCGGCGCAGGCAGCAAGCAGGAGGCCCTGATGAGGGCCTCGCTCAGCGCGGTCGCACCTGGTCAGCAGCTGCGTGACGGCCTGGAGCGGATCCTGCGCGGGAACACGGGCGGTCTGATCGTTCTCGGTATGGACAAGAGCGTCGAGGCGATGTGCACCGGCGGTTTCGTGCTGGACGTGGAGTTCACGGCGACCAGGCTGCGCGAGCTGTGCAAGCTCGACGGGGCTCTCATCGTGGACAAGGACATCACCAAGATCCTCCGGGCGGGCGTCCAGCTGGTGCCGGACGCGTCGATCCCCACGGAGGAGACGGGCACCCGGCACCGGACCGCGGACCGCGTCTCCAAGCAGTGCAACTTCCCGGTCGTGTCGGTCTCGCAGTCGATGCGGCTGATCGCGCTGTACGTCGACGGCGAGCGGCGCGTGCTGGAGGAGTCCGGGGCGATCCTGTCCCGGGCGAACCAGGCGCTGGCCACGCTGGAGCGGTACAAGCTGCGGCTCGACGAGGTCGCGGGCACGCTGTCGGCGCTGGAGATCGAGGACCTGGTGACGGTCCGCGACGTCACGGCGGTCGCGCAGCGGCTGGAGATGGTGCGGCGGATCGCGACCGAGATCGCCGAGTACGTGGTGGAGCTGGGCACCGACGGGCGGCTGCTGTCGCTCCAGCTGGACGAGCTGACGGTCGGGATCGAGCAGGAGCGCGAGCTGGTCATCCGGGACTACGTGCCGGAGCCGACGGCGAAGCGTTCCCGCACGGTGGACGAGGCGCTGGCCGAGCTGGATTCCCTCACGCACGCGGAGCTGCTGGAGCTGGCGACGGTGGCGCGGGGGCTGGGGTACACGGGCTCGCCCGAGACCCTGGACTCGGCCGTGTCGCCCCGCGGGTACCGGCTGCTGGCGAAGGTGCCGCGGCTGCCGGGGGCGATCATCGAGCGGCTCGTGGAGCATTTCGGGGGGCTGCAGAAGCTGCTGGCTGCCAGTGTGGACGACCTGCAGACCGTCGACGGGGTCGGGGAGGCGCGGGCTCGGTCCGTGCGGGAAGGGCTGTCGCGGCTGGCGGAGTCCTCGATCCTGGAACGGTACGTCTAGCCGACGCCTCTGCGCCCCGCCCGCCCCAAGTGGCCCGACGCCACACCCGCCCGGCGGGAGCGGCCCGGCCCCGCCCGCACCCTGCGGCCCGCCCGGGGGGCAGCCCGGCCCCGTCCGCGACCTGCGGGGCCGCCCGCCCTCCGGGGGCGCCTCAAACGCCGGCGAGGCTGGGAGTGGACCCGCGCCACACCCGCCCGGCGGGAGCGGCCCGGCCCCGTCCACGACCCGCGGGCCGCCCGCCCTCCGGGGGCGCCTCAAACGCCGGCGGGGCTGGGGGTGGGACCGCGCCGTACCGCCCGGCGGGGGCGGGTCGGTGGGTCCGCCCAACTCAGCCCGCGCAGGCTCGGGCGACCGCAACCAAATCCAGCCCGCCCGGCGATTGAGGGCACCCACCCGATCCGCCGCGCCCAGCCCGATCAAGCCTGCCCGGCGATTGAGGGCAGGGCCCGGGGTCAGTCCTGCTTCAGGACGAACGACGTGCGGGCCACCGGCATGCCGGGAGACTTGACCTCGACCACGTACGTGTCGGCCACCGCACTCCCCGCCGGAGGCGTCTGGCACTGGGACGGCGCGCTGAACTTCCGGTCCCATTCCAGGACCTGCGTCGTCTCGCCGTTCGCCGGCAGCCGGTAGAAGAGGTTGCCCGCTCCCGTCGGGCAGTCCGATGAGGACCACACGGACTTGCCCGTGGTCGCCTGAGTGATGCTCAGGACCGCCTGCTTGGGGCCGAGGTCCACCTTGCACGTGGTGCCGGAGACGTTGCGCGCGAGGAGTTCGAGACGGGGGCGTTCGCTCGGCTCGTACTCGTTCTTGGTGCTCCGGACCTCCCACTGCAGCGCACTGGGCGCACACGTGGGAAGCGGCGAGTCCGCCGGGACCTGGCCGGGACCGGAGGACGACGCACCGCCCGCACCGGCCGAACCGGCCCCGCCCGGCTCGCCGTTCTTACCGGTACCCGCACCGGCACCCGCGCCACCCGCACCGGCACCCGCCGCCGTACCGCCGTGGTCACCGCCCGTCGCACCGCCCGCGCCCGACTCGTCGCGCCCGCCCGGGGCCTGACTGATCGCCGGCCCGGATCCCGGCGCGCCGGGGGTGATCGAGGCAGCGGGGTGCGGCCCGCCGCCCCCCTTGCCGTTCTGACTGGTCTTGCCCCCACCGGAACTGACGGTCCATACGGCGAGGAGCGCCAGCAGCGCGGCGACGGACGCCAGAACGGCCCTCCGTCGCCAGTAGATGGAGGAGGGGAGCGGCCCGACCGGATTGCGCAGAGATCCCACGGAGGGAACTTTACGAGAGTCCGGGGCGCGATCCGTGCCCCACATGCCGCACATCCGGCACGTTTTGGCGATGATCATCCCGCTGCGCCGACCGGGGAGGGCCATCAGGACCAAGGGGCGAGCCAGGGGCTGATGCCGCGATTGGTCCGTATTGCGTACTGTCGGGCGAATGGACAGCTCCGACCTCTACCGCGACATCACCGGCTTCGCGCACTCCACCCCCGGCTGGGTGCAGCACCTCGCCGAGATCTGGACGAAGAACGGGCTGCTCGTCTTCGGGCTGCTCTTCGTGCTCGTGTGGTGGCGCGCCCGGACCCGCGGCGACCGCGCGGTGGCCCTGGCCGTCCTCGCGCCGCTCGCCACCGCCGCCGCGTACGTCGCCTCCGAGGCCGTGAAGGCCACCGTGCACGAGGACCGGCCCTGCCGGGCGGTCCCCGGCGCGCTCGCCCCGCTGGTCAGGTGCCCGGCGCCCGGCGACTGGTCGTTCCCCAGCAACCACTCCGTGATCGCGGGCGCCGCCGCCGTCGCGCTCGCCCTGGCCGTGCGCCGGCTCGCGCTGCTCACCGTGCCGCTGGCGCTGCTGATGGCCTTCTCCCGGGTCTTCGTCGGCGTGCACTACCCGCACGACGTGGCGATGGGCCTGCTGCTGGGGGCCTCGGTGGGCGTCCTGGTGGTCCTCGCGCTCACCGGCGCCATCCATCGGATCATCCGATCGGCGCGGACCAGCGGGGTCCGCGCCGCCGTCCTGTTCACCGGTCCGGGGCCCGCGCCCGAGGGGTGAATCGTGCCAGGATGCCCTTGCCATGACTGCATCCCCCGAATCCCCCGCCCTGTCCGAGACGCCGTCCGAGGTGCCGTCCGAGGCGCCCGCCGCACCCGGCGCCGAGACCGCCCGCGCGCTGCACTCCCCCGTCATCGCCTGGTTCCGCGAGAACGCCCGCGACCTGCCCTGGCGTCGCCCCGAAGCCGGCCCCTGGGGCGTCATGGTCAGCGAGTTCATGCTCCAGCAGACCCCGGTCGCCCGGGTGCTGCCGGTGTACGAGCAGTGGCTGGCCCGCTGGCCCCGCCCGGCCGATCTGGCCGCCGAGGCGCCCGGTGAGGCCGTCCGCGCCTGGGGCCGCCTCGGCTATCCGCGCCGGGCGCTGCGGCTGCACGGCGCGGCCGTCGCCATAACGGAACGGCACGGGGGCGACGTACCGAGGGAGCACGACCGGCTGCTCTCGCTGCCCGGCATCGGCGAGTACACCGCGGCGGCCGTGGCCTCCTTCGCCTACGGACAGCGGCACGCGGTGCTCGACACGAACGTGCGCCGGGTCTTCGCCCGGACCGCGACCGGCGTCGAGTACCCGCCGAACGCCACCACCGCCGCCGAGCGGCGCCTGGCCCGCGCGCTGCTGCCCGAGGACGAGGAGACGGCGGCCGGCTGGGCGGCGGCCTCCATGGAGCTGGGCGCGCTGGTGTGCACCGCGAAGAACCCGGACTGCGCGCGCTGCCCGGTGGCCGGGCTGTGCGCCTGGAGGCTGGCGGGCAAGCCGCCCCACGAGGGTCCGCCGCGGCGCGGGCAGACGTACGCCGGTACCGACCGGCAGGTGCGCGGCCGGCTGCTGGCCGTGCTGCGCGAGGCGACCGGGCCGGTCCCGCGGGCCGCGCTGGACGCCGTGTGGGACGAGCCCGTGCAGCGGGCGCGGGCGCTGGACGGGCTGGTGGCCGACGGCCTCGTCGAGCCGCTGGGGGGCGAGGAGGGAGGCCCCGGAGCGGCGCTCGCGACCGCCTACCGGCTCCCGCTCGGCTGACGCCCGCATTCCGTTTGTGTCGGTGAAACCCCAGCTCACGGGCGCTGTTACACAACCTATGGACAGCCGTGTTCCCACCGAAGGCTGACCCGCACAGTGCCGTGACAACCGCTCCGTACCTTCGGTTCCAGAAGCGCAGGGCGAAGAGCGGTAAACGGGCGGAGGCGGTCTGAGATGGCGCACGGCGAGGTACTCGAATTCGAAGAGTACGTACGCACTCGGCAGGACGCGCTGCTGCGCAGTGCCCGTCGCCTGGTCCCGGACCCCACCGACGCGCAGGACCTCCTGCAGACCGCCCTCGTCCGCACCTACGGCCGCTGGGACGGCATCGCCGACAAGTCCCTCGCCGATGCCTACCTGCGCCGCGTCATGATCAACACGCGGACCGAGTGGTGGCGCGCCCGCAAGCTCGAAGAGGTCCCCACCGAGCAGCTCCCGGACGCCAGCGTCGAGGACGGCGCCGAACAGCGCGCCGACCGCGCCCTGCTGATGGACATTCTGAAGGTGCTCGCGCCCAAGCAGCGCAGCGTGGTCGTGCTGCGACACTGGGAACAGATGAGCACCGAGGAGACGGCCGCGGCGCTCGGCATGTCGGCCGGTACCGTGAAGAGCACGCTGCACCGTGCCCTGGCACGCCTGCGCCAGGAGCTGGAGAGCCGGGACCTGGACATGCGCGCGCTGGAACGCGGTGACCACACCACGCGGTACGAGGGGCGGGAGCGGTGCGCGGCCTAACAGGCCTCCGGGGCAGGAGCCCGCTGGTACTGATGTCGACGGGGATGGTCATCCTCGTCGGCACTGTGCTGTTCGCGGTCGGCTGCTCCACCGGTGGGACCGGGCTGCGGGACGGCGGCCCGGCGCGCACCGAGTCCGTGTCGAAGACCGCGCCGCCCACCCCGGCCGGGCAGCCCTCCCCCTCGGCGGCCTTCAAGAAGGTGCAGGACGTGGTGGCCCTGGTGAAGGGCGACCCGAAGGTCAGCGACGCGGTCAAGAAGGACCTCAAGCCCTGCTCGGGCAAGGAATATCCGGTCGACGTCAGCTACGGGAAGGTCACCGGGGGCACCGAGCCGGACGTGGTCGTCAACATCCTGTCCTGCGCGGACGCGATCGGCGTGGGCACCTACGTGTACAAGCAGGACGGCGCGAAGTACGAGAATGTGTTCTCGGACGAGGCGCCGCCCGTCTACGCGGAGATCGACCGGGGCGACCTGGTGGTGAGCAAGCCGATCTACGTCAAGACCGAGGCGTACGCCACCGGCGAGGACGTGATCACCTACCGCTGGAACGGCGAGAGGTTCACCGAGCACGACCGCGTCCACTCGGAGTACAGCAACGTGGTCGGGGGCGGGAACCAGCCCGCCCCGGCCGTGACAGCACCGAAGAACTGAGAACCGAGAACTGAGGCGGACGGGTATGGCCGAGACCCACGTGCTGTTCGTGGAGGACGACGACGTCATCCGTGAGGCCACGACCCTGGCGCTGGAGCGCGACGGGTTCGTGGTCACCGCGATGCCCGACGGGCTGTCCGGCCTGGAGTCCTTCCGGGCGGACCGGCCGGACATCGCGCTGCTCGACGTGATGGTCCCCGGCATGGACGGCGTCAGCCTCTGCCGCCGGATCCGCGACGAGTCGACCGTTCCCGTCATCATGCTGTCGGCGCGCGCCGACTCGATCGACGTGGTGCTCGGCCTGGAGGCGGGCGCCGACGACTACGTCACCAAGCCCTTCGACGGCTCGGTCCTGGTCGCCCGCATCCGCGCGGTCCTGCGCCGCTTCGGTCACGCGGGCGGCCCGAACGGCGGAGGCTCCGGCTCCGACGGGGACCCGGACGGGGAGCGCGGCGTGCTGTCCTTCGGCGACCTGGAAGTCGACACCGAGGGCATGGAGGTCCGCAAGGCCGGGGCGTCGGTGGCACTGACCCCGACCGAGATGCGCCTGCTGCTGGAGTTCTCCTCGGCTCCCGGCACCGTCCTGTCCCGGGACCGGCTGCTGGAGCGGGTCTGGGACTACGACTGGGGCGGCGACACCCGGGTCGTCGACGTCCACGTCCAGCGGCTGCGCACCAAGATCGGACAGGACCGGATCGAGACGGTCCGGGGCTTCGGATACAAGCTGAAGGCATGAGGAGCTTCACCTTCCGCACCGGCATCCGCTGGAAGATCACCCTCGCCATCGCGGCCGTGGGCGCGCTCACCGCGCTCGCGCTGAGCCTGGTGGTGCACAGCGCTGCCCGGGTGTCGATGCTGGAGAGCGCGCGCGACGCCCAGCTGGAGCGCGTGCAGTTCATCTCGCGCAACGCCGAGTCCGGGCGCAAGCCGTTCATGGGCGCCAAGCTCAACGACCCGGAACTGCCGGCCGACCTGCGGGAGAAGGCGCGTTCGGGGCGGCGCGGCACCTACGTCCAGGACAAGGCGAGCGGGGTCACGGAGGTCTGGGCCGCCGTACCGCTCGGCAACGGACAGGTGCTGTCGCTGCACTCGCCGTTCCAGCAGAGCGCGAACATGCTGAAGGACCTGGACCGGGCCCTGGTCGTCGGGTCGCTCGCGGTCGTCATCGGCGGCTCCGCCCTCGGCGTCCTCATCGGCGGCCAGATCTCCCGGCGGCTGCGCAAGGCGGCCGCGGCCGCCGGGCGGGTCGCGCTCGGTGATCCCCAGGTGCGGGTGCGCGACGCGGTCGGCGGGGTGGTCCGGGACGAGACCGACGACCTCGCGCGGGCCGTGGACGCCATGGCGGACACCCTCCAGCAGCGGCTGGAGGCCGAGCGCCGGGTGACCGCGGACATCGCGCACGAGCTGCGCACCCCGGTGACGGGCCTGCTCACGGCCGCGGAACTGCTGCCGCCGGGGCGGCCGACCGAGCTGGTGCGCGACCGGGCGCAGGCGATGCGGGTGCTGGTCGAGGACGTACTGGAGGTGGCCCGGCTGGACAGCGCGTCCGAGCGGGCGGAGCTCCAGGACGTGGCGCTGGGCGAGTTCGTCGGCCGCCGGGTGGCGTCGCTGATGCCGGAGGCGACCGTACGGATCGTGGCGGACGAGATCGTGAACACGGACCCGCGGCGCCTGGAGCGGATCCTGGGCAATCTCCTCGCCAACGCGGCGCGGTACGGGCGCCCCCCGATCCAGGTGGACGTCGAGGGCCGGGTCGTGCGCGTGCGGGACCACGGGCCCGGTTTCCCGGAGGCACTGCTGCGCGAGGGGCCGAGCCGGTTCCGGACCGGTTCGACGGACCGCGCGGGCGTGGGACACGGGCTGGGCCTGACGATCGCGGCGGGTCAGGCGCGGGTACTGGGCGCCCGGCTCACGTTCCGAAACGTCGCGGCTCCGGGCGGAGTTGAGCACGAGGGCGCGGCGGCGGGCGCGGTGGCGGTGCTGTGGCTGCCGGAGCACGCGCCGACGGCGACGGGCAGCTTCCCGGTCATCCAGCTGCCGGGCTGAGCCCCTCCCGCGCGGTCCAGCTGCCCTCCGGCCTGTCTGGCCGGGCCGTCGATGTTTTAACATCCGTGCCATGACTGACGGTACGGATCGCCCGAACAGCCCCCAGCCCGGCCCCGCGAACGCGAGCGGCACCGGGAACGGGAACGGTGGCTACGGCTATCCGTCGGCCCCGGAGGCGGGCGGGCCGGGAGGCGCGGCCGGGTACGGCTATCCCCAGGCGCCCGCGCCGGGCGGGTACGGCTATCCGCAGAGCGGGCAGCCCAACCCGTACCAGCAGGACCCCGTCCAGCCGGGCCCGTACCCGCCGGGCGGCTACCCGCAGGGTTCGCAGGACGGCTTCCCCGCGCCCGAGCAGCAGCCGCTGCCCGGTCCCGCCTTCACCCCCGCGCCGCAGCCCGACTGGCAGGCGATGGCGGAGCGCTCCGACGCGGGCCGGCGCAGCAAGCGCCGCCTGATCGTCATATCCGCGGCGGTCGCCGTCTGCGCCGTGGCCGCCGCGGGCACCCTGTGGTTCATGAACGGCTCCGACGGCGAGGACCCGAAGCCCGGGCCGGTGGCCGAGGGCTCGCAGAGCCCGTCGCCCTCCTCGAGCGAGCCCGCCTGGGACGATCCGCACACCGTGCCGGGCCAGGCCACTCTGCTCCGGGACCGGACCGGCTCCACGAACATCGCGCTCGGCCCGCAGGCCGAGCAGGGCGCGGGCACCAAGCGGGGCGAGGTCCGCTTCAAGGACAACGCGAACTCCTACGCCCAGGGCGCCGGGCAGGCCGTGGACACCACCAAGAGCTTCAGCGTCTCGGCGCGCGTCTACACCTCGGCCAAGAGCGGCACCCACATGGCGGTGAGCCAGGGCGACGGGGTCTCGTACGCGTTCGAGCTGGGCCACGACACCGTGAACGGCAAGAGCGCATGGGTCTTCCGCGTCCAGAGCGGCACCGACGGAGCCGAGGCCACCACCTCGCAGGTCGCCTCGGACGGGCTGAAGACCGCGAGCGCGTGGGCGATGCTGACCGGCACCTACGACGCCACCACGAAGACCATCAAGCTGTACGTGGACGGCAAGCAGGCCGGCGAGGTGCCGGTCGCGGCCGGGATCTGGGCGGCCCCGGGCGCGATCCAGCTGGGCCGGGCGCGCCACCACGACATCTGGGCCGGCCCGTGGGCGGGCGCGATGGACAACATCCGCGTCTGGGACAGCGCGTTGACGGCCGCGCAGGTGGGAGCCGTCAAGGGCGGCAAGAGCGAGGTCAAGCCGACGCACTCGTGGCTGATCAGCTGATCAGCTGACCGGCCGCGGGGATGCCCGGGCCTCGTCTCAGAGGGTCACGCCCACCTGGCGCAGGAAGGACACCGGGTTGACCGCGGAGCCGTAGTTCGGGGTGGTGCGGATCTCGAAGTGCAGGTGCGGGCCCGTGGAATTGCCGGTGTTGCCGGACAGGGCGATCTGCTGGTCGGCGGTGACCTGCTGGCCGACCCTCACCTGGATCTTCGACAGGTGGGCGTACTGCGAGTACGTCTTGTCGGCGTGCTTGATCACGACGGCGTTGCCGTAGGCCGGACCGTCACCGGCGCCGTTCGGGCCCGCCTTGACGACGACACCGGCGTGCACGGCGTGGACCTTGGTGCCGATCGGCACCGCGAAGTCCTGGCCGGAGTGCTTGTGCGACCACAGGCTGCCGCCCTTGCCGAAGGTCGCGGACAGCGTGTACGACGCCACGGGCGCCTCCCACGCGGCCGCCTTGCCGGCGCCGGCCGCGGCCTGCGCCGTGGCCTGGGCCTCGATCAGGGCCGCAGTGCCGGTCAGGGCGGTCTGCGTCTCGTCGGCGAAGGCGGCGGTACCCGCGCCGAACACCACGGCCGCTCCGAGCCCGGTGGCGAGGACGGCGGTGCGGATGCGGTGGGTACTGGGGCTCTTCGACATGGGACGGGACCTCCGGGGACACGACGGCTGGGCACGCGCGGTGAAGCGCGACCGGCAGGCCATGGGCTGGTGGGCATGGGACGACCCGGCACGCTGAGCGGTGTGCCGGGCTGCTCCACCTTGGTAACCCGGGCCGGGCGGACTTCCCAAACCACCCGATTACTACCGCGCCTCGTAGTGGCGGAGCGGGCTCTCAGGCCTGTTGACCGGGTCCTTGCTGGGGATCGGAGCCTCCCGGAGGGCCCCTGACGTCTACGAATCCCCGTAGTACGTCCGATTTGCCCTGTGCCGCTTGTCACCGGTCCAGGACCCCTGACCGACCGTTTCGGCTCCGGGCGCGGGCCGCCGCCACTACGCTCTCGCCTCGTGGACCCATCGGTGGCGGGAATGCGGCTGGCGGCGGGCGTGGTGACGCCGCTGCTGAAGAAGCTCTTCCAGGCGGAGGGGGCGGGCGCCGGCCTGGTGGACCGGCCGGTACGGGTCTCCGCGTACGTCGCGCTGCGGGAGAAACGGACCCTGGGCCCGGCGGACGTGCTCACACTCGCCGAGCGGATCGTCGAGGAGGCGTTACGGGCCCCCGGCGAGCGCCCGCTGCCGCCCGGCGAGGAGGCCGGGGTGGCCGCCGCGCTGGCCGCGACCCTGGACGGGCTCGGCGGGGTGACCCTCACGGACCTGGAGGCGGTCCGCCTCGGCCACGAGGCCTTCGCCGCGCTGCTCCGCGCCCAGGCCCCCTACCTCGGGCTCTCCGCCGACGCCGAGCTCTTCTACGAGCGCCTGCTCGGCGTGCTCTGCCGGCACATCCTGGACTTCTTCACGCGGCGCTCCACCTTCGTCGCCGCCACCCTGGTCGCCCAGTCCCGGGCGCTCGGCGAGCTGACCGGCAAGACGGACGAGCTGCTCGACCGGGTCCCCCGCCCGCTCGCCCGCGACACCGACTTCGAGACCCGCTATCTGGCCCAGGTCGCCCGCAAGCACGGCACCCTGACCATCTACGGGATCGACCTCGCGCCCGGTACCGCGAAATGGCCGCTGGACGCGGCGTACATGAGCCTGGAGCTGACCCGGCACGGGTCCGCCTCCGCCTTCGCCGACCCGAACGTCTTCTGGGCCCGCCACCTGCCCGCCCCCGGCCCGTCGCGCACCCCGCGGCCCCAGTCCCGGGTGCTGCTGCGCGGCGAGGCGGGCTCGGGCAAGACCACCCTGATCCAGTGGCTGACCGTCACCGCCGCCACGGGCCCCGCCGACAGCCCCCTGCACGGCCTGGTCCCCTACGTCCTGCCCCTGCGCACCCTGACCCGGCACGGCAGGGCGCTGCCCGCGCCCCGGGACTTCCTGGCCGCCGTCGGGTCCCCGCTGGCCGGGGAGCAGCCGCCGGGCTGGGAGGGGCGGGTGCTGACCGCCGGGCGCGCCCTGGTGCTGGTCGACGGGATCGACGAGATCCCCGAGGCCGAGCGCGCCGGGGCCCGCGCCTGGCTCACCGACCTCATAGACGCCTACCCGGGCAACCGCTGGCTGGTCACCTCACGGCCCTCCGCCGTCCGGGAGGACTGGCTCGCCGAGGCGGAGTTCAGCGAGCTGTCCCTCGCACCCATGTCCCCGCACAGCGTCGCCGAGTTCGTCCGGCGATGGCACACCGCCGCCGCCTCCGGGGACCCGGAGCACGCGGAGGCCGACGCCGCCCTGGAGGGCTACCGGGACCAGCTCCTGGAGTCCCTGCGCACCACGCGCGACCTGGCCCGGCTCGCGACCAACCCGCTGCTGTGCGGGCTGATCTGCGCCCTGCACCGGGAGCGGCGCGGGTTCCTGCCCTCCGGCCGCAAGGAGCTGTACGCAGCGGCGCTCTCGATGCTGCTGCACCGGCGCGACCGGGAGCGGCAGCTGCGCGTGCCCGAGATGGGCGAGGAGCCGCAGCTCCAGCTCCTCCAGCGGCTCGCGTACTGGCTGATCCGCAACGGCCGCACCGAACTGGACCGAGAGCGGGCCGAGGCCCTGCTCGCGGACGCGCTGCCGGCCGTACCGGAGGTGGCCCGGGTCCTGGGGAACGCAGGGGCGGTGCTCCAGCACTTCCTGGACCGCACGGGCCTGCTGCGGGCGCCCTCGGCGACCACCGTGGAGTTCGTGCACCGCACCTTCCAGGACTTCCTGGGGGCGCGGGCGGCCCTGGACGAGGGCGGTCTCGGGGAGCTGGCCGGGCATGCCGAGGACGACCAGTGGGAGGACGTGATCCGGATGGCCGTGGCCCAGGCCCGGCCCCGGGAGCGCGCCGAGATCATCCGGGCCCTGCTGGACCGGGGCCGCTCGCAGCGCGCGGTGCTGCTCGCCTTCGCCGCCCTGGAGCACGCGGCGGAGCTGGACCCGCAGCTGCGCGGCCGCGTGATCGCGGCGGCGGCGGAGCTGGTGCCGCCGCGCGACACCGCGGCCGCCCGGGCCCTGGGCCGGGTCGGCCCGCTCGTCCTCGACCTGCTGCCGGGCCCGGAGGCGGTGGACTCCGAGGACACCGCCCTGTTCACTGTCGTGGCGGCCGGCGCCACCGGCTCGGACCTCGCGATCCCCTTCCTGGCCCGGTACGCCGCGCAGCCCTCCAGGGACGTCCGCCGCGAGCTGACGGCGCTGTGGCACCACTTCGATCCCCGGCCCTACGCGCAGGACGTCCTCACCCGGATCGGTCCGGCCTCCGTGCACATCACGGTGCGGAACGAGGCCGAGCTGGACGCCCTCGCCGCGATCAGCCCGGGCCCGACCCTGCACGTGGCCGGCGACCTCCCCGAGCGGGCCCTCCACTCGTACCTGCGTCGTCACCCGGTCGACGACCTGATCGTCGAGGGCAACGCGCTGATGACCGATATGGAGTTCCTGCGCGGGTACAGCCCGCTCCGATCGCTCCACCTGCCCGGCTGCAGCGCGCTGCGCGACCTGAGGGGCCTGACCGGCCTCCCGCTGCGAACCGTCTCGCTGGACCCATACAAGTACCTCCCCCTGGGCAAGGTGACCGAAAGCTGGACGGATCTGGTCGAACTGCGACTGTACGGGCACCCATGCGACTGGTCCCTCGACCGGATCGCTCCCGGGGCGGCCCTGCACTCGCTCGAACTGCGCCATGTGCATGTATCGGCCCAGATCATGGAACTGCACGGCCTGAGCCGTCACCGGGAGCTGCGGAACCTGGCCCTGGGACCCGGGTGGATCAATGGGCCTTCAGCCTGGGAGGAAATCGCTTCCCTGGAACACCTGGACACGCTGACCGTCCCGCCTTTGGCTCTGTCGCAGGCTCCCGCGGGACTGTCTCTGCCCTCGGTCCGGATGCTACGGGCGGGCCTCGGCCGCCCCCTGAACCGCTCCGCCGAGAACGAGGAACTGGTCACCCGCCTGTTTCCCGGGCTGACGGACGTCCCGCCGGACCTCTGGTCCTGACCCGATACGAAAAGGGGCGGGCCCGGAACCTTCCGGTTCCGGGCCCGCCCCTTCGTACCGCCACTCAAGCGAGAGCGAAAGCGCTACGCGCCCTTGCTCAGGTCCGGGCCGGAGCCCGTGGCCTCGATCGGGGGGACGTCCGGCAGTGCGGACTTCTCCTCGCCGCGGAAGGTGAACTTGGCGGTCTCGCCCTCACCCTCCACGCCGACGACCACGATGTGACCGGGGCGCAGCTCACCGAAGAGGATCTTCTCGGAGAGGATGTCCTCGATCTCGCGCTGGATCGTGCGGCGCAGCGGACGCGCACCCATGATCGGGTCGTAACCGCGCTTCGCCAGGAGCTGCTTCGCGTCACCGCTGAGCTCGATGCCCATGTCGCGGTCCTTGAGGCGCTCGTCCACCTTGGCGATCATCAGGTCGACGATCTGGATGATGTCTTCCTGCGTGAGCTGGTGGAAGACGACCGTGTCGTCGACACGGTTGAGGAACTCGGGCCGGAAGTGCTGCTTGAGCTCTTCGTTGACCTTCGCCTTCATCCGGTCGTATCCGGTCTTGGTGTCGCCCTGAGCCGCGAAGCCCAGGTTGAAGCCCTTCGAGATGTCCCGCGTACCCAGGTTGGTCGTCATGATGATGACCGTGTTCTTGAAGTCCACGACGCGGCCCTGGGAGTCGGTCAGGCGACCGTCTTCAAGGATCTGCAGCAGGGAATTGAAGATATCCGGGTGGGCCTTCTCGACCTCGTCGAAGAGGACGACGGAGAACGGCTTCCGGCGGACCTTCTCGGTCAGCTGGCCGCCCTCTTCGTAGCCCACGTAGCCGGGGGGCGAACCGAAGAGACGGGAAACCGTGTGCTTCTCGCTGAACTCCGACATGTCGAGGGAGATCAGCGCGTCCTCGTCGCCGAAGAGGAATTCGGCGAGCGTCTTGGACAGCTCGGTCTTACCGACACCGGACGGACCGGCGAAGATGAACGAGCCACCGGGACGCTTCGGGTCCTTCAGACCCGCGCGGGTCCGTCGGATCGCCTGCGAAAGGGCCTTGATGGCGTCCTTCTGGCCGATGACGCGACGGTGGAGCTCGTCCTCCATGCGCAGGAGCCGCGAGGACTCCTCCTCGGTCAGCTTGAACACCGGAATGCCGGTCGCGGTCGCGAGGACTTCGGCGATCAGCTCGCCGTCGACCTCGGCCACGACATCCATGTCGCCGGCCTTCCACTCCTTCTCGCGCTTGGCCTTCGCCGCCAGCAGCTGCTTCTCCGAATCACGGAGGGAAGCCGCCTTCTCGAAGTCCTGGGAGTCGATGGCCGACTCCTTGTCGCGACGGACGTTCGCGATCTTCTCGTCGAATTCGCGGAGGTCCGGCGGCGCGGTCATCCGGCGGATGCGCATCCGGGAGCCGGCCTCGTCGATCAGGTCGATCGCCTTGTCCGGGAGGAAGCGGTCCGAGATGTACCGGTCGGCCAGGGTGGCCGCCTGCACGAGGGCCTCGTCCGTGATGGAGACGCGGTGGTGGGCCTCGTAGCGGTCGCGCAGGCCCTTGAGGATCTCGATCGTGTGGGGGAGGGAAGGCTCCGCCACCTGGATCGGCTGGAAACGGCGCTCCAGCGCCGCGTCCTTCTCGAGGTGCTTGCGGTACTCGTCCAGCGTGGTGGCACCGATGGTCTGCAGCTCACCACGGGCCAGCATGGGCTTCAGGATCGAAGCCGCGTCGATGGCGCCCTCGGCGGCACCCGCACCGACGAGCGTGTGCAGCTCGTCGATGAACAGGATGATGTCGCCGCGGGTGCGGATCTCCTTGAGGACCTTCTTCAGGCGCTCCTCGAAGTCACCGCGGTAGCGGGAACCGGCGACGAGCGCGCCGAGGTCCAGGGTGTAGAGGTGCTTGTCCTTGAGGGTCTCGGGCACCTCGCCCTTGACGATCGCCTGGGCCAGGCCCTCGACGACGGCGGTCTTGCCGACGCCGGGCTCGCCGATGAGGACCGGGTTGTTCTTGGTCCGGCGGGACAGCACCTGCATGACCCGCTCGATCTCCTTCTCGCGCCCGATGACCGGGTCGAGCTTGGATTCGCGGGCCGCCTGGGTGAGGTTGCGGCCGAACTGGTCGAGGACCAGCGAGGTCGAGGGGCTGCCCTCGGCCGGGCCGCCGGCCGTGGCCGCTTCCTTGCCGCCCCCGGAGTAACCGGAGAGCAGCTGGATGACCTGCTGCCGGACCCTGTTCAGATCGGCGCCCAGCTTCACCAGGACCTGGGCGGCGACGCCCTCGCCCTCGCGGATCAGGCCGAGCAGGATGTGCTCGGTGCCGATGTAGTTGTGGCCGAGCTGGAGGGCCTCGCGGAGCGAAAGCTCC
Source organism: Streptomyces sp. NPDC002138 (assembly GCF_040296485.1). Taxonomy (NCBI): domain Bacteria; kingdom Bacillati; phylum Actinomycetota; class Actinomycetes; order Kitasatosporales; family Streptomycetaceae; genus Streptomyces; species Streptomyces sp. NPDC002138. The sequence continues at coordinate 38,606 of NZ_JBEOXE010000055.1, forward strand.
AGGACCTTCTTCGCCCGCGGGGTGAAGGGGATGTGCCCGGACGGGGCCTGCTGGCCCTGCCCGATGATCTCCTCGACCTGCTGACGAACAGCCTCGAGCGAAATCCCGAGGCTCTCCAGGGCCTTAGCGGCGACACCCTCACCCTCGTGGATCAAGCCCAGGAGGATGTGCTCGGTGCCGATGTAGTTGTGGTTGAGCATCCGGGCTTCTTCCTGAGCCAGGACGACAACCCGCCGCGCGCGGTCGGTGAACCTCTCGAACATCGTTTATCGCTCCTCAGAGCGGTCGGGCAGTTCGGGGTCGGTCCCCGCCCTGTCCTTCCGCATGCTAGTCCCGCGGGGCGGGACAGCTCATTCCAACTGCCGACATCCGTCCGCGGCTCACCCCACTCGGTGGGGAATCTCCGCCATACACAGCCGACAACTGCTCCAACCCGATGGTGCGAGACGATGTTCCCGCAGGCCAGGCAGATACCCGTCACACGTGTACGCCGATGGCGAACGGAGACCTCTCAAATCAGGGTGTCACCCCGATCTCGCCCCGCTCCACTAGGGATGTCTTACCCGCTGGGACGGACACTCCATGCCGACACCACCCGGTCCCTCCGCTAAGGGCGAACAGACTTCCGCCGCGAATTTGGGAGGTCGGACTTACGGATGTTTACGTTCCGCATTGATCCGCGTGCGGTGCGTGACGCCGGCCGTAACTCCGAGGCGTTTCCGGAGTTGCTCAGGCATGGCCCTCACCGCCCCGCTGCCCCGCGTCGCGCCCGACGAGGCGCACGCCCACTGGTACGAGCGCGTGCTCGGCTGGGCGGTCACGGGCGGGCCGCCCGCGCAGCTGGTCACCGGGACGTGCTTCGACGTACTGGAGATGCCCGCCGACGCCGGGGCGGAGCTGTTGCGCAGGCCCCTGGTCACGGGTCCGGTGGCGCTCATGGGGCGCCGGATGCGGTTCCTGGTGGCCGCGGGCAGCGCGGACGAGCTGGACGGGCTGCTCGACTGGCTGGAGTGGGGCGGGGTGGCCCTGGATCTGACCGCCCTGGGTGCGGGTGGCCGGATGACTGCGCCTGCTCCCCCCGGCACGGCCGGGGAAAGTCCTCGAGGGGCCGCCGTGTGGCTGCGGCCCCCCGAGCAGGGGTGTGACGTACTGCTGCCGGCCCTGCCCGGTCCTGGGCAGGGCGCGAGGCCCGATCTCGTCCGCCTGGTCGGCGCGGCGGCGACGGAATGCCACCGTGCGCGGCTCAGGAGGCCTTACGGCTCCGGCGTGCCCCTGCGAGGCGCGCTGGATCAGCCCCAGCGGTCTCAGCGGTTCTCGTAAGCCTCGCGGATCTCGGACGGGACGCGACCGCGGTCGTTCACGCTGAGGCCCTTGGCCTTCGCCCACGCGCGGATCTCGGCGGTGTCGGGGTTGCCGGCCGTCGTGGCCGTACGGCCCTTGGTGCGCCCCGCGGCGGCGGCGCGGCCACCGGTGCGGCGACCACCCTTGAGGTAGGGCTCGAGCAGACCGCGGAGCTTTTCAGCGTTGGCGGTGGTGAGGTCGATCTCAAAGGTCTTGCCGTCCAGAGCGAACGTCACGGTCTCGTCCGCCTCGCCGCCGTCGAGGTCGTCGACAAGAAGGACCTGAACCTTCTGTGCCACCGGGATTTCCTTTCATCGAAAATGCAGTACGCGGAAAGGAAACCGCTTTTCCCTGAAAAACACAAACCCCCGGGTCGAGGTTCAGGCCGTCAACAGGACGGGAAACGTGCGCGTTTCGGACATAGGCCACAGGCGGGCGGAGGACCGTAAAAGCCGCGCCGATCGATCGGTTCGGATCGGTTCGCGGATCGGATCCGATCAGAGGTGCAGAAGCATCCGGCTGTTGCCCAAGGTGTTCGGCTTCACTCGTTCGAGACCCAGGAACTCGGCGACACCCTCGTCATAGGAACGCAGGAGCTCGGTGTAGACATCCGTGTCCACCGGCGTCTCGCCGATCTCGACGAAGCCGTGCTTGGCGAAGAAGTCCACTTCGAAGGTCAGGCAGAAAACCCGGTGGACGCCGAGTGCCCGGGCCGTGTGCAGCAACTTGTCGAGCACCCGGTGGCCGACACCGCCGCCCTTGAGATCGCGGTCGACGGCGAGAGTGCGGACTTCCGCGAGGTCTTCCCACATGACGTGAAGAGCGCCACAGCCCACTACCCGCCCGTCGGCTTCGCGTTCCGCGACCCAGAACTCCTGGATGTCCTCGTAAAGGTTCACCGGGGCTTTGTCGAGCAGGATCCGCTGCTGTACGTACTGGTCCAGCAGGCGGCGCAGTGCGGGAACGTCGCCGGTGCGGGCACGGCGGATCGTCACTGCTTTTGCATTTGCAGCGTCCGGGAGCGCGTCCCGACGCGAATCGTCTTCCATGCCTTCCATGCCCGGACGCTATCGCCCCGGGCCGGCGGGCCGCTCATCGGTATCGGCACGGCTTTCGGTGGCGGGGGGTGCGGCGGCGGCCGGGGCGTCATCGCCCTGGACGATCTGTACGGCGGCCCGCAGGGCCTCGCGCTGTTCCGTCGACATCATCCCGAAGAAGGCGACGAGGGCCGCGGCGGGGTTGTCACTGGTGGACCAGGCCTCGTTCATCAGCGCGGCCGAGTAGGCGGCGCGGGTGGAGACCGCCGTATACCGATAGGCGCGGCCCTCGGCTTCCCGGCGGACCCAGCCCTTCTGGTGGAGATTGTCCATGACGGTCATGACCGTCGTGTAAGCGATGGACCGTTCCTGCTGGAGGTCTTCCAGCACTTCCCGGACAGTGACCGGGCGGTTCCATTGCCACACCCGCGTCATGACGGCGTCTTCGAGATCTCCCAGGGGGCGAGGCACATCAGCACGATAGTGCGGGATGTCCGCAATTGCCTGGCGATCCGGCCGGGGCGCGCAACAAAATCGGGCGTACGGCCTCGCGCCGTACGCCCGGGGCGCCGGGCGGAGTGCCGCCCGGAAGCCCTGTGGTGTCAGTTCTGCTGGCGCGCGGCCTCGGCCCGGGCGAGCACCGCGTCGACCGCGGCGTCTTCCTTGCCCTTGTTGGCGCCGCCCTGGCTCTTGACGATCGTCCTGACGAGCGCGATGAACAGCCCGGCCATCACGAAGGGGGGCACGAGCGCGGAAACGTAGTCCATGCCCCCAGCCTAGCTAGCCCGCCGCACGGCGGGACGCCGGGGGCGGGACGGGGCCGCGGCGCGGCGGGAAGACCTCGCTGGGCTTCGGTACGGGCCGCTCCGGTCCGTCCGTCCCCCCGTCCTCGCCCGGGCGCTCCGGCGGGGCCGGCCGGGCCGGCGGCTCCTCCTCCTTGCCCCCGGCCAGGGCGCGCAGCCGGGTCCGCGGGGCGGCCAGGCGGCGGCGTACGGACCGCTCGGCGACCCCGCAGGCGCGGTCCAGCAGCGCGGCGGCGGCCGGGTTGCCGCGCAGGGCGCGCAGGGCCGCCAGGTCGTCCGGGACGGGTTCGTACCCGGCGGCCAGCGCCTCCCGCAGGAGGTCCAGGTAGCCGGGGAGCGAGCCGGGCAGGGCCTCCCGGTAGCGGCCGAGGTCCGCCTCGAGGAAGGCTCTGAGTCTGCCCGCCTCGGCGACCGCCTCGTCCACGGACCGCGCGAGGCGCAGGCAGTCCTGGACCTCGGTGGCCGACAGGGGGGCCGTGGGGGGTTGGAGGGCGTGGGCGAGCGAGCGCCGGAGCACGTGCAGCTCGGCAGCACTGAACGCCATGCCGCCGCGGGGTCCGTAGGGCGTGGGCATGGCCCGAAGATACGCGCTAATCGGACAAAATTCCCCGAAGTCCCTTTTCCGGCGCGGCGGGAGACGGCGCGGATTCACTTGCCAAAGTGGAAAGTTGAGGCGACTCTGGAAACAGTCCGGGCGACTCCGAGCGGTCCGGCTGCGAACGCGGGGGGAATCATGGGCGAATCGGCGGACGCCAGAGGCCGGTTGGGGCGCGCGGCCGAGATCGAGGCGGCCGCCCGCACGGGCAGCGGCTGGTACGCGCGCTACCTCTGGTCCTACGCCGCCGGGCAGCTGGTGCTCGTACCGATGACGGTGCTGTGGCAGGGCGTCACCTCGGCCGTGATCTCCGGGCTGGCCAATGCGCTGCTGGTGACCGGGCTGAGCGTCTACGCCACCCACCAGCGGGTCGTGCGGCGCGGGTTCGGAGTGCGGCACGGTGTGATCATCGGAACCTGGGCGGTGCTCTTCACGCTGACCGTGTCGCTGGGCGTGGCCGCCTTCGGCGCCTCCCCCGCCTTCGCCGCGGCGGCCGCGGCGGCCTGCGCCCTGCCGCTCGCGGCCGGCGCGGTGCTCGAAACCCGGCGGTCCGCGTGAGCGAGGCCTCCCCGCGGCACAGTCACCCCCGGCACGAGCTGGCCCCGCTGCTCAACGCGCCCGTGCGGCTGTCGGTGGTGGCGGCGCTGGCGCCCGTGGACAAGGCCGAATTCGCCTTCGTGCGGGACCTGGTCGAGGTCAGCGACTCGGTGCTGTCGAAGCAGGTCGCCGCGCTGGAGGAGGCCGGCTGGGTCGCGGTCCAGAAGGGCCGCGTCGCCCGCCGCCCGCGCACCTGGCTCTCCCTGACCGCGGAGGGGCGCACGGTCTACGCCCGCCACCTGGACGCCCTGCGCGCGATCGCGACGGGCTGAGCGGCACGCCGGTACGCGAACGCCCGCGCCGCCCCCGGGGAACGGGAGCGGCGCGGGCGTTCGGCCGGGCGCGGCGGCGGGGCCGCTACTCGAAGTTCGGCGCGTTGCGCTCGTAGACCAGGCGCAGGCCGATCAGCGTCAGCCACGGCTCGTGCTCGTCGATCACCGTGGCGTCGCTCAGGACCATCGGGGCCAGGCCGCCCGTGGCGATGACGCGGACGTCGTCCGGATCCCCGTTCGGGCCCGCCAGCTCCTTCGCCATGCGGGTCACCACGCCGTCGACCTGGCCCGCGAAGCCGTAGACCACGCCCGACTGCATCGCCTCGACCGTCGACTTGCCGATGACGTTGCGCGGGCGGGCCAGCTCGATCTTGCGGAGCATCGCGCCGCGCACGCCCAGGGCGTCCATGGAGATCTCGATGCCCGGGGCGATCACCCCGCCGACGTACTCGCCCTTCGCGGACACCGCGTCGAAGGTGGTCGCCGTACCGAAGTCGACGACGATCGCCGGGCCGCCGTACAGCTCGACGGCCGCGCACGCGTTGATGATGCGGTCCGCGCCGACCTCCTTCGGGTTGTCCGTCAGGATCGGCACGCCCGTCTTGATGCCGGGCTCCACCAGGACCGCCGGGACGTCCCCGTAGTAGCGCCGGGTGACCTCGCGCAGCTCGTGCAGCACCGACGGGACCGTCGAGCAGATCGCGATGCCGTGGATGCCGTCGCCCAGCTCGTTGCCGAGCATCGGGTGCATGCCCATCAGGCCCTGCATCAGGACGGCCAGTTCGTCGGCGGTGCGGCGCGGGTCGGTGGAGACCCGCCAGTGCTCGACGATCTCGTCCCCGTCGAACAGCCCCAGGACCGTCTGGGAGTTGCCGACGTCGATGGTGAGGAGCATCTACCGCTCCTCGCGCAGATCCAGGCCGATGTCCAGGATCGGCGAGGAGTGGGTGAGACCGCCGACGGCCAGGTAGTCGACGCCCGTCTCGGCGTACGCGCGGGCCGTCTCCAGGGTCAGGCGGCCGGAGGACTCCAGCACCGCGCGGCCCGCGACGGCGGTGACGGCCGCGGCGGTCTGCTCCGGGGTGAAGTTGTCCAGCAGGATCAGGTCCGCGCCCGCCTCCAGCGCCTCGGTGACCTGGTCGAGGGTGTCGACCTCGACCTCGATCGGGACCTCGGGGAAGGCCTCGCGCACGGCCTTGAAGGCCTGGGCGACGCCGCCCGCGGCGACCACGTGGTTGTCCTTGACCAGCGCCGCGTCCGAGAGGGACATCCGGTGGTTGACGCCGCCGCCGCAGCGGACCGCGTACTTCTCCAGCGAGCGCAGGCCCGGGGTGGTCTTGCGGGTGTCGCGGACCTTGGCGCCGGTGCCCTCCAGCACGTCCGCCCAGCGGCGGGTCGCCGTCGCGATGCCCGAGAGGCGGCACAGCAGGTTCAGCGCGCTGCGCTCGCCGGTCAGCAGGTCGCGGGTGTGGGCCCGTACGGACAGCAGTACCCGGCCCGCTTCGACCCGGTCGCCGTCCTCCGCGTGCCGCTCGACCTCGAACGACTCGGTGCAGACCACCGACAGGACGGCTTCCGCGATCCGCAGACCCGCCACGACGCCCGCCTCGCGCGCCGTGAAGTCGGCGGTGGCGACGGCGTCCTCGGGGACGGTGGCGACGCTGGTGACGTCCACACCGCCGTCGAGGTCCTCGGAGAGCGCCATGTGGGCGATGTCCTCGACCTCGATGGGGTCCAGGCCCGCGTCGGCGAGCAGCTGGGCGAGCGCCGGGTCCAGGCCCGACTCCTCGCCGCCGCCGCAGCCGCAGTCGTCGCCGCAGCCGCCCGTTCCGTCGCCTTCCGCGTCGATCAGGGGGAGTTCGGTGTGGTCGTACTCGGTGTGGTCGGGGGTGCTCACGGTTGCTGCTCCATCATTTCGGTGCCGAGGGGGTGGCGTACGGACGGGAAGTCCGCGGAGTCGGTGGCGGTCACGACCAGGGCGCGCTTCTCGGTGCGGGACAGCCGCACGACGAGGTGGTGGCGCCAGGCCGCGTCATCGCGGTCGGGGTGGTCCTCGCGCCAGTGGCAGCCGCGGGTCTCCTCGCGGCGCAGGGCGGCGGCGACCAGGACCCGGGCCACGCACAGGAGGTTGGTGGCCTCCCAGGTGTCGGTGCCGGGCTCGGCGGTCTTGCCGTGGACGTCGAGGTCGTGCAGCGCGGCCGTGTACAGGGCCTGCAGGGCGGTGGCCGCGCCGCGCAGGGACTCGGCGGAGCGCAGCACGCCCGCGCCCTCCGTCATGATCCGCTGGATCTCCAGGCGGGCCTCGGCGGGCAGCAGGGGCCCGGTGGAGGGGAGGGGGATGCCCGGGCCGGTGGAGGCGGGCCGGTGGGAGATGATGTCCGCCGCGATCCGCTCGGCGAAGACCAGGCCCTCCAGCAGGGAGTTGGAGGCGAGCCGGTTCGCGCCGTGCACGCCCGTGCAGGCGACCTCGCCGCAGGCGTACAGGCCGGGGACGGTGGTGCGTCCGTCGAGGTCGGTGCGCACGCCGCCGCTCGCGTAGTGCGCGGCGGGCGCGACCGGGACGGGCTCGGTCACCGGGTCGATGCCGTGCGCGCGGCAGGCGGCCAGGATGGTGGGGAAGCGGTGCTCCCACATGTCCGCGCCGAAGTGGCGGCCGTCCAGGTACATGTGGTCGACGCCCTGCTCCAGCATGCGGCGCGTGATGCCCTTGGCGACGATGTCGCGCGGTGCCAGCTCCGCCAGCTCGTGCTGGCCCACCATGAAGCGGACCCCGTCCGCGTCGACGAGGTGGGCGCCCTCGCCGCGCACGGCCTCGGAGACCAGCGGCTGCTGGCCCTCGGAGCCGGCGCCGAGGAAGAGCACCGTCGGGTGGAACTGCACGAACTCGAGGTCGGAGACCTCGGCTCCGGCGCGCAGCGCGAGGGCCACGCCGTCGCCCGTGGACACCGAGGGGTTGGTGGTCGCGGAGAAGACCTGGCCCATGCCACCGGTCGCCAGGATCACGGCGGGCGCGTGGACGGCGCCGACGCCGTCGTGCTGGCCCTCGCCCATGACGTGCAGGGTGACCCCGGCCGTGCGGCCCTCGGCGTCGGTCAGCAGGTCCAGTACGAGCGCGTTCTCGACGGTCTCGATGCCCGCCGCCTGTACGGCCTCCACGAGCGCCCGGGAGATCTCGGCGCCGGTGGCGTCGCCGCCGGCGTGCGCGATCCGGCGCCGGTGGTGGCCGCCCTCGCGGGTCAGCTCGATCTCCCCGGTCTCGGCGGAGGTGTCGAAGACGGCGCCGGCCGCCATGAGGCGGCGCACCGCGCCGGGCCCGTCGGTGACGAGCAGCCGCACGGCTTCCTCGTCGCACAGGCCCGCGCCCGCCACCAGCGTGTCGTCCAGGTGCTGTTCGGGGGTGTCGCCGTCGCCGAGGGCGGCGGCGATGCCGCCCTGCGCCCAGCGCGTGGACCCGTCGTCGAGGCGCGCCTTGGTGACCACGACGGTACGCCGGCCCGCCGCCGCGCAGCGCAGCGCGGCCGTCAGGCCCGCGACGCCGGATCCGACGACGACGACGTCCGCCTCGACGGACCAGCCGGGGGCGGGGGCGTGCAGCCGTATGCCGGTACCGCCCGCCGGGATGCCTGCGCCACCACTGCCAGTGCTCACGAGTGTGCTCCGAACTCCAATGGAATGTTGTCGATCAGCCTGGTCGTGCCGACTTTCGCGGCGACGGCCAGTACGGCCGGCCCGGCGTGAGCGGGGCCGACCTCGGTGAAGTCTGCGGGGTCCACCAGAGCCAGGTAGTCCAGGAGCAGGGGCGGTGTGTCACGTCCCGCCTCCTCCAGGACCAGGCGGGCGGCGGCCCGTACGGCCTCGGGCAGCCCGCCGCGCGCGGCTGATCACTGGCGAGGAGAACATGCTCCTCATGGCGGACCTGCACCACCTGTCCAAGCGTGAGGGCCGCCGCGTCGCGGCAGAACTCCTGGAGCG